>CAJXPC010000033.1 GCA_913057845.1 uncultured Pseudomonadota bacterium | reverse complement strand
AGATGTAGAGAGGTCTCGTGGGCTCGGAGATGTGTATAAGAGACAGGTTTAAAACAGGAACCATTTCTAGTTCTATAGCGTAGAATTTTTACTGATCAAGCCACATGCAATGACTCGGCCAGAGCTGCTGCCTTTCGTCTCGATTGTCAAAATTAGAGATCTTCCCAGAATACTGTCTGTTTTCGGACCTGTTAACTTTGTCCCCAAAAGAGAGAAGTGGTATTCAACGACACCATCTTCGTCAGCAACGACATCACCTAGGTTACCCAGGTGGGGTTCTTTGATATCCGTTAGATCCAAGTTATGGTTGATAGGTTTAAACGGTTCTCCCGCGCTTCCCCTCAAGGGATCTCGACAATCTCCAGTTTCATGAATGCGAAGATTATGAGTGCTATGAGGCACTAAATTTGATAAGCGGACCTGAACTTTTAGAAAACTTCCACTTTCATAAAACCGAACAGTTCCGCTACCTTTTAGTCCGTCAATGGGGGCTAAAACGGATACCGCGCTGCATCCCCATATCAACGACGTCACGATAACGGTAAATATGATTTGGCTAAGAGCTTTTGGAGAGTGGTTTAATTGCATTTTTTTAGGCGAATAATGAGGTGATGCAGGTATTAGATCCACGACACAAATTAAAGCTTTAGTGTTTAACTTAGATTCAAATTTAAATATTGCTTTCCCTAAACTATAGTACTCTTACATGAACTACTTTTCACAGTATAACCATTAAATTTTTCTCTATCTTGAACGATTATCCTTGTGCATACCAGCTCTGAACCGTCGTTGTGGGTTAGTAAGTGTGCAAAGCTACTAAGGCCTAACTCGAATGTGCTCGATTTGGCATGTGGATCAGGTCGGCATGCCCGTTACCTAGCCGATAGAGGACATCTTGTCACAGCTGTGGATAAAGACGCCGAATCCTTGGCGCAGTTCGCAACTTTTAGTGGCATCAATGTGGTTGAGTTTGATTTGGAAAGGGGGGTGTGGCCTTTCCCAGAAGATAAGTTTGATGGCATTGTAGTGACAAATTACTTACACCGACCAATCATCCCTCATATCGTAAATGGACTATCTGATTCAGGAATATTGATTTACGAGACTTTTATGATTGGGAATGAACAATTGGGTCGACCCACCAACCCAGATTTTTTGTTGCGAGCCAATGAGTTGATTGATGTCGTTCGAGAAAAGCTCCAGGTGGTTATGTATGAAGCGGGTCCGGTGAGTCTACCTAAGCCTGCTTATATCCAAAGAGTTTGTGCGGTTTCCTTTGATTATCAGTTCTCTGAAAAATGTCTGCCTGACAAGTGATTCAGGTAAAATAGAGACTCTAACTTAGGTATTTATTTTCTTTAATTTGGAGGTGGCCATGTTGGTCGGAAGCCTTGTTGCTATTGTGACCCCAATGTTTGAGGACGGGAGTCTAGACTACGAGTCCTTGGGGCATTTGATCGATTGGCATATCGATTGTGGGACACGTGGGATCGTCGTTGTAGGCACTACGGGAGAGTCTCCAACAGTGGCCGTAGATGAGCATGCGGCATTAATAGAGTATGCGGTGAAGCACGTAGCGAGTCGGGTTCCTGTGATCGCTGGCACAGGTGCTAATTCGACTGCTGAAGCTATTGAGCTATCTGGCCACGCTCAAAAGGTTGGGGCGGATATTAGTTTATCGGTTGTTCCGTACTACAACAAACCTACTCAAGAGGGCTTATATAGGCATTTCCGTAAAATTGCCGAGTCGGTCGATATGCCTCAAATCTTGTACAACGTGCCATCAAGAACGATCGCGGATCTTCACAATGATACGGTGTTCAGGCTTGCCGAAGTGGACAATATCATTGGGGTCAAAGATGCTACCGGAGATATGTCGAGAGGCGCAGACTTGATTAATAGAACTCCTAAGGATTTTGTTGTTTATAGTGGGGATGACGCTACGTTCATGGCTCTGATGATGCTCGGGTCTCAGGGGGTGATTTCAGTCACTGCTAATGTGGTTCCTAAGGAGATTCAGTTGGTCTGTGATGCCATTTTGGCGGGAGACTATCAAAAAGCCCGATCCATGAATGATCAACTGTCGCTCTTGAATACCAATTTATTTGTAGAGGCCAATCCGATCCCTGTCAAATGGGCCCTCGAAAGAATGGGTAAAATCCATGCTGGCATTAGACTTCCGTTGACGGATTTGGATGAAAAATTTCATCAAGTGGTGCTCGACTCGTTGACACATGTGGGAATTAGACTTTGATGTATAAAATATATAAATTATTTTAAAAACATGGCAAAAAAATTAATTATGAATTTTCATTCTCTACAGAAGTTACTGTTATGTTCTCTTATCTGTCTTTCTGTTGCTGCGTGCGATACGATTTCCGAAAAAAGGAAAGTTGATTATAAGTCTGCAGGGGCAGGATCTCGAACGGCCCCACTAGTAATTCCTCCAGAACTTGGTTCGATTGAACAAAGTGAGCGCTACGCGATTCCAGGTGATAATGAGACAACATTCTCCAAATATGCAGAGGAGAGGGGTTCGGATACCGCGACTGCGACAACGACACTTTTACCGACTGTGCCTGATGTCAATATTGGCCGAGAGGGCACGTATCGGTGGTTAATCGTCGATAGACCCGTGGAGGAAATATGGCCCATTATTACGGAATTTTGGATGATGAAAGGATTTTTGATTGTAGATCAATCGCCGGTAACAGGAATTATTGAAACGGATTGGGCTGAGGAGAATTCCAAGACAGCCTTAACGGGATTTCAGGCATGGGTGAAAAATATTTTCTCTAGTGCTTATTCTTCTCCCGAGAGGGACAAGTTTTGGACCCGAATTGAGCGGGTTAGTGAAGGGGAGACAGAGATCTACGTGAGTCATCAAGGAATGAAAAAAGTCATGACCATGAGTGGTGAGATGATTCTAAATACGTGGGCAGATACGCCCAGAGACCCCAATGCCGAGGCTAAGATGCTCTACGAGTTAATGTTGTATCTTGGCCTACCGGAGGAGATAGTCGCGGCTAGCGGAATCTCAAATGAAGCAAAACCCATGGCTACTCTAGTTTCCATAGATGACGAGAGTGGGGGGCATGCCCTTATTGTTGCTGACTCTGTTCAAAGAGTGTGGGACCGGGTTGGCATTGTTCTGTTGACCATGGGCGCGTCTTTAGAAAGCCGTGATGAGGTCAAGGGTTTGTATTTCGTCAGGTATCACGACCCAGATGGGCAAGTGGTGAAAAAAGGGATTGATCGACTTAAATTTTGGAAAGAGGCAAAAATTTCTGAGCCTATGGTGTATCGAATTATGGTGAGTGGTGACGATGAGACCAGCATGGTCACTATCCAAGACGAAAATGGACAAGCGGTGCATAACGAAACAGAAAAACGTATTTTGCTGGTTCTACAAGAAAGGTTGGGATAGGAATACCTGAGTGCCCTTTAAGTTTGCATCGCTTGGGAGCGGTAGCCAAGGAAACGGGCTTTTAGTTTCTTCTGATGAGGCGCAAGTGCTGGTCGATTGCGGGTTTTCTATTCTTGAGACAGAGCGACGTTTGGAGCGGCTCCATGTTGATGCTGCGGAGATTGATGCTGTGCTTGTGACTCATGAACATGGGGATCATGTTGGAGGTGTTGCTGGTTTTGCTAAGAAATATTCATTGCCGGTTTACTGCACGCCTGGTACGTTTTTAGCTAGTCCCAAGTTGAGCAATTTAAATTCTGTTCAATCCATCAAGGGTTACGCCTCGTTCAAAATTAAAAATCTTTTGATTGAGCCATACCCAGTTCCTCATGATGCTCGTGAGCCAAGCCAGTTTACGATAACCTGTGCTCAAGACAAGCTGGGAATACTCACCGACTGCGGCTCGATAACACCTCATATGGAGCGGCAATTGACAGGCTGCTCTGCGCTATTTATTGAGTTTAATCATGATGAGGAAATGCTAAAGCGTTCTCAGTACCCATTAACATTGAAAGAAAGAATATTGGGGCGTTACGGGCACATCAGTAATTCTGATGCGGCGCAGCTGCTTGGCCGAATAAAGGGGCCTCAACTGCAGTATGTAGTAGCCGCTCATTTATCGAAGGAAAATAATGACCCTAATTTGGTTCGTAGCTTAATTGCCAACTCTTTAGGTTGGAATGAAGAGCACATAGATATTGCAACGCAGGAACTGGGCGTGGATTGGCGAATCGTTGGTGCCGCATAAAATCAAAGACTACTTTTTTTCATTTTTTCAATATATCCCTCAAGTATCCATTGATACAGTTTGTCAGTAAAAAAGGTATTCGCTTGTATATTTCCCCCGTGAATTATTCTTCTGTTCGCTAGCAACTTGAATACAGATTGATCTGATCGAGGTATTTCAAATGTATCTCCAGCCATAAACCCTAAGTTGCCGCGATACAGGAACTTTATTGCTGGATGAATTTGATAAGAGTAGTTTCTTAACTGAGATAGAAACTTTGTCTTTGACTCAGGTTTTTTTGCGTCGGTAACGTTATCGATATTAAGCTGTGTCAGGAATTCGCCAGCAAACCTTAATGTATCTCTTTCAGTCCACGCGATTCTTGATGTGACTTCTTTGATGGCAGCTAAAAGATCATTAGGTATTAGTCCTGGAAGATTCGTTGCCTTACGATGAGTATCTTGAAAGATGCCTGGCAGTTCAATTTGAGTATCCAAATAGTGGAGAAACTCATTTTTGATATGATCATAACTTGGCGCACGAAAACCTATGGAATACGTGAAGCAAGGTTCTAACGCGACCCCGTGGTGACTGAAGTTTGGGGGGAGGTAGAGCATATCCCCTGTTTTGACTACGCACTCACCCTCTGGTCTAAACGTTCTCAGTATTTTTAGATCTTGATGAGGCAGCAGCTCCAGGGACCGTGGCTCAGCGACTTGCCAGCGTCTTGAACCGCCACCTTGAAGTAAGAAGACATCATACGAATCGAAATGTGGCCCAACGCTTCCTCCGGGAGCCGCATAGCTCACCATGACGTCATCAAGCCTCGCATAAGGCATAAACGAGAATAGATCAAGGAGCTCATTTGCTTCGTGATGTGCGTGATTGACCCCTTGAACTAATAAGGTCCAGTTTTTTTGAGGTAGGTCACGGAGTATTTTCTTTGTAATTGGACCATAACTCACGTGATAGTCCGAATGATTGCGGACGACTAATCGAGTCGAGCATAGGGGGTTTTGAGATAGTTCTAATAACTCCTCTAAGCTTAATAGCCAGTCACCAGCCGGTAACGAATTGGGGATCAGCAGAGGGGTTTTCTGCCAGTGTCGTTTTAGAAATTGATTGGGAGTGAGGCCCCCAAGGTGACTTTTATATTTCATTAGTGACAAAATTATTTGGGAATATTCGTTTTAAAACTTTTCCACATAATGCTCGATTATGTGCCAATGGAATTTATTTTGTATGCTATTACTTGGAATTATTTATTTTAGGGGTTTTTTTTATGAAAGTTGGAAAAGATACAGTGGTTTCTCTGGCATATGAGTTATTTGATTTGGATGGAAATTTAATTGAGAAAACTTCAGAGCCCATTGGATATCTTCATGGCGGATATCAAGGTATTTTCGAAATGGTTGAGAAATCATTGGATGGAAAGTCCGTCGGAGATGCTGTTGACGTAAAGCTTGATCCAGTGGAAGCTTTTGGCGATTACAATGAGGGTTTAGTGCACTTAGAGTCGACAGATAAATTTCCAGGTTCTGTGGAAATCGGTATGGAGTTTGAGGGTCATCAAGAAGAGGGGCAGGCTAAAACAATTTTTCGTGTGACTGATGTTGCAGACGGAAAGGTTGTCGTAGATGGAAATCATCCACTCGCTGGTTTAGGTTTGCTGTTCAAATGTAAGATTCAAGATATTCGGGCTGCTAGCGCGGAGGAGCTATCACATGGGCATGTTCATGGTGCCGGCGGGCATCATCATTAGGGTCGATTAAGATCCGGTCCGCTATTACTTAACGCTTCCCACCCGTTAATTTATTGATGAGCGTCGACAGCGTAGTTTCTTGTGAGAATTTCCAACTGGCAAACGCTATTGCGAGAATTGAAAAGGTGCTGAGCATCAAGATGTCGACGTAGAGTGGGAAGTCCGCACTCACGTATTCGATGTGAAGCGAATGTTTGATCAGATCAACACCGTAGGTAAACGGATTAGCGGTGGCGACCCAGTGAAGCACAGTTGGTAGATTTTGAACCGGATAGAGTGCGCCACTCAGGAAAAAAACGGGAAAGATCACAAAATTCATGATTGCGGCAAAATTATCTATGGACTTGGATACGACTGCGGTGATCAGACCAAGTGCAGAACATGCGATGGCTGTCAAAGTGACGCTGAATAAAAATAAAGGCCAATTCAGTTGGCTAATATTAATTTGTTGTAGTGCGAAAAGTAGAGCGCATAACATTATGATCTGAACGAGGCCTGCTAGTGTGGATGAGGCCAGTTTACTCAAGATGACGGCGTAACTTGGCATGGGTGAGATAATAAACATGCGCATGACGCCAGACTCTTTATCGTACACAGTTGTTAATGCAGACATCATCGAGCCAAACAAAAGTGTCATGCCGAGTATCCCTGGAATGATCGTATCTTGGTAGTTTTGTGGCCCGCCGTTAGGCATGATTGAGCCAACGCCACCACCGATCACAAATAACCAAATGAGTGGCCTCACCATTGATGAAAGTAGCCGTGATTTCTGTCGGAAGGTTTTTTTGAGTTCTCTATCGAGCACTGATTTCAAGGCTATGAGCATTAACTGATCCCTTGGCCTTTGCTAGACAACCAAATAAACACGTCATTTAAGTTGGATTTCCTAACGCTGATCACATCGACACTGTCACGCAATGTAGTTTGTATCTGAACGACTTGATCGTGCTGAGGTTCGTGCACTGGTATCAGTAGGGTCCCTCCGTCAAGCATGTAGTCCTCGGTGTTCAGATTAAGCGTCTTAATGTAATCTTCGACATTTGGGCCATCGATCTCAACGATTGTCTTACCAAGCTCTTTAATGAGTTCTTCTGGAGGCCCTTCGGAGACCAGTTTTCCTAATTTAATGAAGGCCACATTATCGCAAGGTGCTGCTTCTTCTAAATAATGTGTGGTCAATACTACGGTCAGTTTGTGATCGTCGATAAGTTGTCTGATAAATCGCCAAATTTTTCGTCGGCTGGGTAGGTCTAGTCCGACGGTAGGCTCATCCAAAAATAATACTTTTGGAGAATGCAGCACCCCCCGAATGATATCGACGGCTCTGCGCATGCCGCCCGATAAGCTTCCGACTGGGGCCCGCTTTTTCGATTGCAGTTCAAATAGATCCAGTAGCGCATTCATGCGTGTTGTGATAGCAAGCTTATTAATGCCGTGCAGTCCCGCGCAGAAGTATAAATTTTCTTCAATGGAGAGCATTCGATCTAGGGCTGACTCTTGAAATACAAGTCCTATATCTCGTCGAACTTGTTGCGGATGCGATTGAACGTCTAATCCGTTAATCGTTATAGATCCGCCCGTTGGTTGGATAAGCGTCGAAAGCATGTGTATCGAGGTTGTTTTCCCCGATCCATTGGGCCCTAAGAGCCCGAAGAATTGTCCTCGTGGAATATCAAGACTTAACTGGTCTACGGCGTGTTGGTCGCCGTAGACTTTTGTGATGTTTTTTGCCTGGATCATTCTGTGAGTTTAAAGTGCATTAACCGGTTGTCATGAACTCAGTAGGAGAATCAAGGGATTAGCTCTCCTGAGCGATCAGAGCTTTAGAGTTTTTATCGTCTCTGAAGAAAATGATGGGTTTGACGTCGGCTGCCGGTGATTGAGGCTTTTGTGCTAGTTCCACTTGCTCCGTGATTATATTGTGATGAGGCGATTTGTCGCAGACTGGATCTGCGTTGGTTGCGTCTCCGGTTAATTGGAATGCTTGGCAGCGGCATCCCCCAAAGTCTTTTGTTCGCTCGTCACAACTGCTGCATGGTTCTTGCATCCAAGATTCACCTCGATAGGCATTGAAGGCTGGAGACTCATTCCAAATCCATGCCATTTCATGCTCTCGAACATTAGGGAATGTTAAGCCAGGCAACATTCTCGCCTCATGACAAGGAAGTGCAAGACCGTCTGGTGCAACATTTAGGAATACAGATCCCCAACCATTCATGCACGCCTTTGGTCTTTCCGCATAGTAATCTGGAACGATGAAATATAATTTCATCTTGTTACCAATTTTTTTGCGGAAACGGTTTGTTGTTTCCTCTGCTTTTCTCAGTTGTTCAGCGCTCGGCATGAGGTAAGTTCTATTCTTTAAGGCCCACGCATAATATTGACTATTAGCCAGCTCCACGTGATCTGCGCCCATTGCTTCGGCCATTTCAAGTATTTGGTCGATATGATCTATGTTTAATCGATGGAGTACGACGTTCAGCACCATTGGATAGTCGTGTTCTTTAATGAGCTTTGCAACCTTCGACTTTAATTCAAAGGTTTTGGTGCTGGATAAGAAGTCGTTGAGTTCTTTGGTGGAGTCCTGGAACGATAATTGAATTTGACCCAGGCCGCCCTCTTTGAAAGCGGCAATACGTTTTTCGGTCAACCCGATGCCTGAAGTCAGCAGGTTAACGTAGTAGCCCATCTTGGTGGCTTCTGAGGCCATAATTTCTACGTCGTCTCGCATGAGTGGTTCGCCACCAGAGAGGCCTAGCTGAACAGCACCAAGCTCGCGGGATTGTCTAAAGACTTTTAACCAGTCTTCGGTTGAGAGCTCAGAGTCGAATGTGGACGCGTAATCTAAGGGGTTATAACAAAAGACGCAGTGGAGCGGACACTTGTAAGTGATTTCAGCATTAACCCAAAGTGGCCCTTTGGGTTTGTTAGTCGGTGCAGATCCAATTTTTTTCATATGCATGCTCCAAAAAGTCTAAAACGTCATTTTTGAGGTCAATTCCTGGAAATTGCTCCCCTAAGTGAGCAATAATCATGTCAACGCTCTTCGAGCCATCAATTAACTTCATGATCTCTCCTGAGCTACCAGGTAGTTTAATAAGTCCTTCTGGGTAGAGTAGTACGAAGGACTCTTGGGCTGGTTCCCATTGAAATCTAAATTGTTTTTCTAGCGAGAGAAGCTTGTCTCGCGCAAGTGTATTCGCACTCATTTTTGCATTCTTTCTACCGCACCCAGTTTATCTGGTCCGATGCCGTATGTTACGTGTATGGCATCAAGCATTGTCCATAAAACATCGATCTTAAACTGTAAAATATTAAGTGCCTCTTCTTGTTCCTCTAAAGTTTTAAAGTGTTCTAGAGTCACTCTCAGACCATGCTCGACATCACGTCTTGCCTCAGATAGGCGTTTTCTAAAATATTTATAGCCTTCAAGTTCTATCCAAGGGTAGTGCTCGGGCCAAGAGTCCAAACGTTTTTTATGAATGGTTGGTGCAAACAATTCGGTTAAGGATGAGCAAACGGACTTTTGCCACGGTGATTTTTTAGCAAAGTTAACATACGCGTCAACTGCAAACTTCACTCCGGGTGTCACGTGTTCTAAGGAAACTAGATCCTCTCGTTTTAGGCCGACAGCTTCTCCCAGTGCGATCCAAGCCTCGATGCCACCTTCGTCATCGTCAATGCCGTCGTGGTCTAGAATCCTCTGTATCCATAGCTTCCGGTGTTCTTTGTCCGGCATGTTCGACAAGATCGCACCGTCTTTGATCGGTATCATGATCTGGTAGTAAAATCGGTTCAAAACCCACCCTTGCACTTGTTCCTTCGTGCAACCACCGCTATTCATCGCGATGTGGAAAGGATGGTGTATGTGGTAACTCTTGTCCTTAGCTTTTAGCTTTTTTTCGAATTCTTCGGTGGACCAGGGCGTGTTGTCTTTTGTGCTCAAGAAAGCCTCTCTTAAATCTTATTTTTAGTTAGACGACGAAGTCCATTCCGTCATAAGCAACGTCAATATTCTCTTTTGTGAGGAGTTGGCGTTGATCCGAGTCTTCTCGCAAAATGGGATTTGTGTTGTTTATGTGAATGAGGACTTTCTTCTCCGCTGGGAGTGGTCTCAGTACTTCTATCATCCCGCCAGGGCCAGATTGCGGAAGGTGCCCCATGTCAAGTGACATTTTGTTTGCGATGCCAAGTGATTTCATCTCGTCATTTGTCCAGCAAGTACCGTCAACAAGAAGGCAATCAGCCTCTTCCATAAATGGCTTGATGTGGGCTTCAATTTGTCCCAGCCCTGGAGCGTAAAAGGTTTTTTTTCCGGTCGTCATGTCTTCCAGCAAAATACCGAGATTGTCTCCTTCATGAGGATCATGTCGGTGTGGCGAGTATGGGGGAGCCTTGCTCGACAGTGGAATAGCTCTGACCTTGATGTTGGAGATGCCCTCTGGTTCGAAGGAGTTTCCTTCTTCGGTGGAAATTTTATGCCAATTAACGCCGCAGTAATGTTCGAGGATTTTGAAGATCGGGTTTCCCGTGGTGAGATCTTCGTACACCATATCTGTGCAGTAAATGTTGAGCGGCGTTTTAGATTCTCGGAGCATGAACAGGCCAGTGGTATGGTCTATTTGCGCATCTAAAAGTACGATAGATCTAAACGCGGTGTCACGGATTGCTCGAGCCGGTTGTGACTCAGGGAACTGTTGGAATTGAGTAAGGATATCTGGAGACGTATTGAATAACAGCCAATCAACGTCATTACTGCTGCTGTCTCTTATACACATCTGACGCTGCCGACGAATAGAGAGGTGTAGA
>CAJXPC010000032.1 GCA_913057845.1 uncultured Pseudomonadota bacterium | reverse complement strand
ATCTACACCTCTCTATTCGTCGGCAGCGTCAGATGTGTATAAGAGACAGCTTTGGATCCTCAAGCGCTTGTGAATGCCCCACGTTGGAAGTTGAATAAAGACGGTAAGCTTTTAGTTGAGGAGACTTTTGGGGCAGAAACACTGAACGGACTCAAGTCTCTTGGGCACGAGATACTTATGATGCCCTATGGTGCTTATGATTTTGGAGCAGCACAAATGATTACGAAAGGAACGCATGGCTATGCGGCCGGATCGGAACCAAGGAGAGATGGGCAAGCAGTTACATTTTAAACCCAGTTATCCTTGTTTAGATAATGCATGTTCACGAATCGCCGTTAACGTTGTTCGAGTTGTAATTGCCTCTGGATCAACCTTAATGTGAATCAAACTGGCCACAGTCTGATCCAGACAGCGTTCGAAGGCCCCTCTAATTTCTGCCGTCGTATTTATCGTTTCAGCGTAAAGACCATAGGCCCTAGCAAGCGCCGCGAAATCAGGGTTTTTTAGATCTGTTCCATATACATGCTCTGGATAATCTCGTTCTTGATGCATACGAATCGTGCCATACATCCCATTATCAAAAACGACAAAAAGAATTTTCAGGTTGTATTGAATGGCTGTAGATATTTCCTGACCATTCATTAGAAAGCACCCATCTCCAGAGACACTCACAACCATCTTGTTAGGAAATGCGACCTTCGCAGCAACACCCGAGGGAACTCCATACCCCATTGCACCGTTTGTTGGTGCGACTTGCGTTCTATATCCAGCATATTGCCAATGACGATGGATCCAACCACTAAAGTTCCCCGCCCCATTAGTAATTACGGCATCTGAAGGCAACAGATCTTTGAAAGCTACCATCACTTGCCCCAAATCCACGGGACCCGGAGACGATTGCGGGATAAGATTATTCAGGTAACTCTGACGACCGTCCTGCAGCCAGGCCGTCCAAGTTGGCTCCATAGATGGCATTGATACTAACGCATCAACGGCCTCTTCAATATCTGAATTAATCAATACTGATCCTTGAAAAACTCGTCCAAGCTCTTCTAAACCAGGATGTATATGAATGAGTCTTTGTTTGGGCATTGGAGCCTCAACGAGCGTATATCCGCTTGTGGTCATCTCCCCTAACCTCGCCCCCAGGACTAAGAGCAAATCGGACTCCCTAACCATGTCGGCTAACCGAGGGTTAATACCTATACCAATATCACCCACATAATTTGGGTGATGATTATCAAACAAGTCTTGCCTTCGGAACGAACATCCGACAGGCAAGTGATTATTTTCCGCAAAGGTCTTTACTAACTCACACGCGCGCTCTGACCAGCCACTACCCCCCAAAATAACAAGCGGTTTTTTGCTCTGTTCAAACAACACTTGCACTTCTTTGATGCTTTTATCAGTGGGACGATTTTTAGCACGCACCACCTTCTGAGCATCAGTTACATCAACTGACTCAATGAGCATATCCTCAGGCAGAGCCAGTACTACGGGACCAGGTCTACCCGAACATGCAATTTGAAATGCACGTGCAACGTACTCAGGAATGCGTTCAGCACGATCAATTTGTGTAACCCACTTGGTCATCTGCCCGAACATTCGACGATAATCCATCTCCTGAAAGGCTTCTCGATCAACCATGTCCCCACCAACTTGCCCAACAAATAAAATCATTGGACTGGAGTCCTGAAACGCCGTATGCACGCCAATACTGGCATTAGTCGCTCCTGGGCCTCTTGTCACAAAACAAATACCCGGTTTCCCCGTTGCCTTACCATACGCCTCTGCCATGAACGCAGCCCCACCATCTTGTCGAGCCACATAGAGAGAGATTAGGTCCCGCTTCAAATACAGAGCATCAAGTACCGCAAGATAACTCTCACCGGGGACACAAAATGCGTCTGTAACCCCCTGGTGAATGAGCTGATCCACAAGCACTTGCCCACCACTTCTCATTTTTTTATCCACGTATGAATCTCCATAATTAAGCTATTGGGTTTAATGTACCAAAAAAAACCCGCCACCAGGCGGGTTTTTTTAGAACTATAACTGAATTACTCTGAATCTTCCCCGACACTAGGTGCATCAGCAGGCGCAACGGCAGGCGTTGCATCCTCAGCCACGGCTGCTTTCATACTGAGCCTTAAACGACCTTTATCGTCTGCCTCAAGCACTTTGACACGGACTTTTTGGCCTTCTTTAAGATAATCGGATACTGCATTAACACGTTCCTCTGCAATCTGAGAAATATGAAGCAGACCATCACGCCCAGGCAACACACTAACAATCGCTCCAAAATCAAGCAATTTGAGGACTTCTCCTTGATAGATTTGACCGACCTCAACGTCTGCGGTTAATTCCTCGATTTTCTTACGTGCTGCTTCACCACCCGCTGCAGACACACAAGCAATCGTCACCGAGCCATCATCCTGAATGTCGATAGTCGTCCCAGTCTCTTCCGTAATAGCGCGAATCACTGCACCACCTTTACCGATCACATCACGAATTTTTTCTGGCTTGATCTTAAGTTGAATCATTCGCGGTGCATACGTAGACAACTCTTCTCTCGAGTCACCCATCGCATCCTTCATTTTTTCCAAGATGTGCATACGAGCATCTTTCGCTTGCTGAAGTGCGATTTGCATGATCTCTTTGGTAATACCTTGAATTTTGATATCCATCTGAAGGGCTGTAATGCCTGCTTCAGATCCTGCTACTTTAAAGTCCATATCGCCAAGATGATCTTCATCACCCAAAATATCAGTCAATACAGCGAATCGGCCACCATCCTTAATCAAACCCATTGCAATTCCAGCAACATGCGCCTTAAGAGGTACGCCAGCATCCATTAGTGCAAGACATCCACCACACACAGAGGCCATTGAGCTGGAACCATTAGACTCCGTAATTTCGGAGACCAAACGAATGGAATACCCAAATTCTTCCTTAGACGGCAATACTGCTAATAGCGCACGTTTTGCAAGACGTCCATGACCAATCTCTCGCCGCTTTGGTACACCAAAACGACCAGCCTCTCCAGTCGCATAAGGTGGGAAATTGTAATGCAGCATGAAATGATCGCGATACTCACCCTCTAGCGCATCAATGATTTGCTCATCACGAGCAGTGCCTAACGTAGACACCACTAAAGCTTGTGTTTCACCTCTTGTGAATAATGCCGAACCGTGTGTTCGAGGCAAAACTCCTGTACGGATATAGATAGGTCTGACTGTTCGCGTATCTCTCCCGTCAATTCTGGGCTCTCCAGCAAGAATCTGACTGCGCACAATGTCTTTTTCGATGTATTTAAGCTGATCGTAAACAGCTCCTTTATCGTAAGCATCCTCAGAATCACCACACAGCGCATCAATAACGGCATCAGAGACTGACTCAATTTTTTGAGACCGCTCTTGTTTTTCCTTGATTCCATAGGCATCTCGCAGACCCGCCTCAGCAAGCTCTTTAACGCGAGCCTCAAGCACTGCATCTTTTTCTGGTGCCTTCCAATCCCAAAGGGGTTTACCTATTTCTTCGGCCAGATCATTAATCATGCTAATCACGGCTTGCATCTGCTCATGACCATGAACCACGGCTCCTAACATGACACTTTCAGATAGTTGCTGAGCTTCTGATTCAACCATCAGAACAGCTTCCTGAGTGCCCGCCACGACGAGATTCAATTGACTCTCTAGTAATTGACTTGCAGATGGATTAATAACGTATTCGCCATTGACATATCCAACACGCGCCCCACCGATAGGACCGTCAAATGGAATCCCAGATATCGACAAAGCCGCCGACGCACCAATCAAAGCTGGGATGTCCGCATCAATTTCCGGATCAGACGACATCACAGTCGCAATTACCTGTACTTCGTTTAAAAAACCATCTGGAAATAATGGTCGTATGGGACGATCGATCAAGCGACTCGTGAGCGTTTCTTTTTCTGAGGGACGCCCTTCACGCTTAAAAAATCCGCCAGGAATCTTGCCTGCCGCATATGTCTTCTCAGTATAGTCAACCGTCAAGGGAAAGAAAGACTGCCCGGGCTTCGCTTCTTTTTTCCCAACAACAGTCACCAAAACCACTGTTTCTCCTAAAGAGACTACAACCGAGCCAGACGCTTGTCTCGCAATTTCACCGGTCTCTATAGTTAACTCGTGTGCACCATATTGAATCGTTTTTTTCGTAGCTTTCAAAATCGTAACCTCAAAAAAATAGGCGCGGACAACCCGCGCCATATAAATTAATTAAATCTCAAGTTTCTCCAATTGGATTGACCCTGACTCCTTGAGATACTCACCTCTGACCGTTTTACTTTCGCAAGCCAAGGCTTTCAATCACCTTGCGGTACCGATCAACATCATTGCGTTTGACGTAGTCCAACAACTTACGACGTCGACTGACCATTTTTAAAAGTCCTCGTCGAGAATGGTTATCTTTCGCATTGACCTTAAAGTGAGCGGTCAAATGGTTGATTCTTTGCGTCAGTAAAGCGATTTGTACTTCCGGAGAACCCGTGTCCCCTTTCGCCTTCTGATAGTCACCTACAGTTTTTGCTCTGTCCGCAGCAGTTATCGACATTAATACTTTTCCTAACGGTGAAAAAAGCGCGAATTATACAGCATAAACTGTAATTAGTTAACAATCGTAGTATTACGAGCGCTCTCGATATACTCTTGCGACATCAAACGCTTAGCTTTTAGTAAGCCGGTATCAGTTAAATCACCCAGTCCCACGAAAATTTCGTCATGCGTGTAAACCGAAACAGCTCCAGCAGCACATTCTGAGTACGGTATTTCTGTCTCAACTCCATTCGTAAATCCCCGCTCGAGGTTCGGCATCAGCGAAACTCGAGGTAAATGCGATAGGGAAAAATCTATATTTTTCAGTAGCTTAACCCTAAAATCTAATTCTTCTTTTTCGATCTGCTCAATGGTAATACCTTCAGAAATAGAGATATCACCTAAGCCCGTGCGTCTTAATGACGTCAAATAGCCATCCGTACCCAAGCTCAGTGCAATATCCTCAGCAAGCACTCTAATATACGTACCTTTAGAGCACGAGACAGAGAGTTTCAGCACATCATCTGCCTTCTTAACGATGGATAATGAGTGAATCGTGATTCGCCGCTTGGCACGCGGAATGGTTTTACCTTGACGAGCCAATTTATATAGAGGCTTACCATCGACCTTTATCGCACTGTGCATTGGTGGCAACTGGTCTGAATCGCCGGTAAACAATGTAACGGCGGTGTCCAATCCAGCGTCATCAATCGGTGTAAGGTTAGTTTGTGACAGGTCACCCTCGGCGTCACCCGTTGTACTCCGGTAGCCAAGCCTTACAGTTGACTCGTACGATTTACTTGAATCACTAAAGAAGCTGATGAACTTAGTTGCCTCTCCGATACAAATGGGCAGTAACCCCGAGGCTAGCGGATCGAGCGTTCCCGCATATCCCGCTTTTGCGTTTCCGAATAGCCGCCTCACTTGCTGTAGGGCGCGATTAGAAGACATGCCGCAGGGCTTATCTAATAGTAAAATTCCATTGTAACTATGCGGCATACCTTACCCCCTAAACTCGCAGGATGATCTTGTACTTTAAGTCTTGAGATTTGCTTCCGAGAGGAGTCGGCTGATGCGATCACCATGTTCGAGCGTATCGTCATATTTAAACGAAATGTGCGGCGCCACCCTCATGTTTAAATTTTTAGCGATATGCGTACGCACGAAACCTTGCGCCTTATTGAGGATGTCCTCAACCGTCGACTTATCGTGATCTTCACCCAACCGTGTGAAAAAAACTTTAGCGAAGGAACTATCTGGACTCA
Source organism: uncultured Pseudomonadota bacterium (assembly GCA_913057845.1). Lineage (GTDB taxonomy): Bacteria > Pseudomonadota > Gammaproteobacteria > Burkholderiales > Eutrophovitaceae > Eutrophovita. Next base: position 4,977 of record CAJXPC010000032.1, on the reverse strand, counting down.
CAGCAACGTCCGTGATGGTTATTTGTCCCACGCGAGGGTCTCTGACTTTGGACCGAATCAACTCCGATATCTCGCGAAGTAAATAATCTCTAAGTCGGCCTGATCTTTGTGTGCTTTTACCCAAAATTAATCATCGAATAAATGCGTTATAAGGACCGAGCGGTTTCAACAATCTCATATACTTCAAGTTGGTCACCTTCATTGATCTCGGCAAAGTTCTTAATCGATAATCCACACTCAAACCCAGACTTCACTTCTCTAACATCATCTTTGAAGCGCTTGAGTGTATCTAATTCGCCCTCATGAATCACGACATTGTCTCGAAGCAATCGAATGGAGGAGCCACGCTTGACCAAACCTTCAAGGACATAGCACCCCGCTACAGTACCCACTTTAGAAATTCTAAATACTTGCCTGATTTCAACCAGACCAAGTGTCTCTTCTTTTCTGTCAGGTGAGAGCAAACCACTTAGAGCGGCTTTCACCTCGTCAACAGCATCATAAATTATGTTGTAGTAACGCACATCGATACCATGCGTTTGAATCAACTTTCTCGCGGCAGCATCTGCACGGGCATTAAACCCAATAATCACTGCGTTTGAGGCTAAGGCAAGGTTAATATCTGAGTCATTAATACCACCCACACCCGAGTGCACAATGTTGACCTGAACCTCTTCAGTTGATAAACGCGTCAATGAATGACCCAATGCCTCACTGGAACCCTGAACATCAGCCTTAATGATCAGCGCTAAAGACTTAGCTGCGCCTTCTTTGAGATGATCAAACATGTTCTCCAATTTTGCTGCCTGCTGCTTGGCAAGCTTAACCTCTCGGAACTTACCTTGTCGGAACGTCGCGATTTCTCGAGCCTTTTTTTCATCCTGAAGCACAATAATTTCTTCTCCCGCCGCGGGCACGTCTGATAACCCCTGGACTTCGACCGGAATCGATGGGCCTGCTGACTCGATCGATAATCCATTTTCATCGACCATGGCTCGAACTCGACCGAACGCCCCACCAGCCAATAATACGTCTCCTCGGTTAAGCGTACCTTCGCGCACTAGAATTGTTGCAACAGGACCTCGTCCTTTATCCAATCTAGCTTCAATCACTACTCCTCTTGCTGCAGTTTTAACGGGCGCCTTTAAATCAAGCATTTCAGCTTGCAGCAGAATGGAATCTAATAACCCATCGATTCCTTCCCCAGTTTTAGCAGAGACGTGTGCGAACATCGTGTCTCCACCCCAGTCTTCCCCAATAACCTCATGTTGACTTAATTCTTGCTTGACACGTTCCGGACTCGATTCAGGTTTATCAATCTTATTCACCGCCACGATGAGCGGCGTACCCCCTGCTTTAGCATGATTAATCGCCTCAATTGTTTGAGGCATAACGCCATCATCTGAGGCTACTACAAGCACAACAATGTCGGTTGCCTTAGCCCCACGAGCACGCATCGCAGTAAACGCCTCGTGACCTGGAGTATCTAAAAACGTAACCATTCCTTTCGGCGTATTGACGTGATAGGCGCCAATGTGTTGAGTAATACCACCAGCCTCGCCACCCGCCACTCGAGTCGTTCTGATGTAATCCAAAAGAGAAGTTTTACCATGGTCGACGTGCCCCATAACGGTGACAACGGGCGCTCTTGGCTCACGCGGTACGTCCTCATCGGCACTTTCCACTAAGAAGGCTTGTGGGTCCTCTGCTTTTGCCAACTTTCCAATATGACCCATCTCATCGACCACAATCATCGCAGTTTCTTGATCAATCACCTGATTGATCGTAACCATTTGGCCAAGCTTCATAAACACCTTGATGACCTCAGCCGCCTTAACTGACATTTTGTGAGCAAGCTCTGATAGGGCAATTGTTTCTGGAACAAACACCTCACGCACAACAACCTCTTGCGGCGCGGCTGCAGCGTTGTCTGACCCATGACTTTTTCGATTTCTATTTCTGCCTGAATTTCTCCAACCGTCGCGCCCACCTGGTCCCGAGTAACCACCCCGCGTCTTGATCCCACGCTTTTTACTTTCCGCGTCAAAACGTTCTTGATTCTCTTTTTTCTTAATGGCTTTTTTGGCTTCGTCTTTTGTAATCGGGCTATGCAGCGTGCCCTCTGGGGCTTTAGCTTTAACTTTAGCTTTCTCTACTTCCTTTTTACCCGACACTTCAGCTTCTTTTGCAGCAATCAACTCTGCGGCGGCGGCCTCTTTCTTATCTTGCCGACGCTTTTTGTCTTCTTCCTTTTGAATGATCTCGGCTGCTTGAATAGCCCTCAGATCTGCCTGACGCTTAGCCTCCCTTTCACGCTTGAGTTGCTCCGCAGTCTTTTTAACAGAAGATACTGGAACACTTGGCGCCACATCCGGAGCAATAGTTTTAACCTCAGCCTTGGCTTCAACCTCAGCCTTGGCTTCAACCTCAGGCTTGGCTTCAACCTCAACCTTGGCTTCGACCTCTATCTTAGCTTCGACCTCTATCTTAGCTTCGACCTCAACCTTGGCTTCGACCTTGGCTTCGACCTCTATCTTAGCTTCGACCTCAGGTTCTTTTACAATAACCCGCTTCTTGCGCACTTCAACTTGAATCGTACGTGAACGACCGGCTCCATCAGACTTCTTTATTTCAGTCTTTTCGCGACGTTTTAGCGTCATTTTTGTTTTCGGCTTGTCATCCCCGTGCGCTTGCTTCAAAAAATCGAGCAATTTGCGCTTATCGACCTCAGTAAGATTGGTCTCCTCGGACAATTCTTTGTTAATACCAGATGCCGCCAACTGTTCCAGCAAACGCCCAACAGGAAGTTTAAGTTCTGATGCAAACTCTTTAACATTCACATTTGCCATTTATTTTTTGCCCTTAAATTCATTAAGACTCAGCGAACCATGGTGCTCTCGCAGCCATGATTAAGCTTTCAGCCAATTCATCATCAATCTCGACAATCTCTTTGAGATCATCGATCGCCAAATCAGCCAACTCATCCTGAGACATGATGCCTCCGCCAATCAAAGTACGCGCAAGCTCTTCCGTCATGCCTTCCACATTCATTAGATCAGTGGACGCTGTCGTGGCCTGCTCCTCTTTAGCAATCTCTTTGACCAACAAAGCATTTCTAGCCCTAGACCTCAACTCTTCGACTGTGCCCTCATCGAATCCTTCAATTTCAAGTAACTCCGACTCAGGCACATACGCGACTTCCTCTAGAGTGCTGAAGCCTTCCTGAACCAAAATATCAGCAAGGTCCTCATCAACGTCAATTTCATCCATGAAATGTTGACGGACAGTGGTCGACTCTTCTTCCACTTTTTGCTGTGATTGCTCTTCCGTCAGGATATTTAATGTCCACCCTGTAAGTTCTGAGGCGAGTCGAACATTTTGCCCACCACGTCCAATAGCTTGAGCAAGATTCTCTTCCTCAACGACAATATCCATCGCGTGTTTCTCTTCATCCACAGTAATGCGGCTGACCTCAGCCGGAGATAATGCGTTAACGATATATGTTGCTGGATCATCTGACCAAAGCACAATATCAATACGCTCTCCTGATAACTCATTTGTCACGGCCTGCACCCGCGATCCACGCATCCCCACACAAGTACCGACTGGATCAATACGTCTATCGTTTGATTTAACAGCAATCTTAGCCCTCGAACCAGGGTCCCTTGCAGCACCGAGGATTTCCACCAACCCCTCTTCTATCTCGGGGACCTCAAGCTCAAACAAACTAGACACGAATTGAGGCATGGTTCGCGATAAAATTAACTGATGACCCCGCGCCTCTCGATCGACTCGGCTTAGATAAGTGCGAATTCTGTCACCAACACGAATGTTTTCCCGCGGGATCATCTGCTCTCTAGGGAGTAACGCCTCCACACGCCCTGATTCAATAATCACGTTGCCTCGTTCGACGCGCTTAACAGTGCCCGACACAATGGCATCACCGCGCGCGAGGAAGTCATTTAAGATCTGTTCACGCTCAGCATCCCTGATTTTCTGCATGATGACTTGTTTTGCTGCTTGCGCACCAATCCGCCCAAACTCAATTGCTTCCAAAGGCTCTTCAATAAACTCATTGAGCTGAATAGACGCATCTCGCGTTAAACCTTCCTCAAGGGTTAACTGCTGATCGGGTAGTTCAAGCTCTTCATCTTCGACTATTTCCCATCTTCGAAAACTTTCGTATTCGCCTGTTGTCCGGTCTATCGAGACCCGCACATCAATATCCAGTTTATTTTTACGCTTCGTCGCTGAAGCCAGCGCCATCTCCAAAGCTTCAAAAACAATATCTTTCGCGACATTTTTTTCTCTCGCCAAAGCATCGACCAGCAGTAACATCTCTCGTTGCATGTCCTATAACCTTCTCAAATTAGCTAAATTGCAGGAATTAAGTTCGCCTTTTTAATTTCATGAAGCTCAAACGTGATCACTCGACCGTCCTCTAACTCCATATCTATCAAATCATCTCTAACGCCAATCAGTTTCCCTCGAAACTTTCTCTGCCCCTCGAACGCCACCTTGAACTGCACAATTACTTTTTCATCCTGAAAACGCTCAAAATCGAGCACCTTCTTGAGTGGCCGATCAAGCCCCGGCGACGACACTTCAAGTCGATCGTACTCAAAATGCTCAATTTCAAACAAACGAGACAAATGATTGCTGACCGTCGTGCAGTCCTCTATCCCAATACCTTGGGCAGAATCAATCAAGATACGAATTAGCCCAGATCGCCCGACCACTTCAAAGTCGACCAGCTCGTAATTCATTCCTGTCAAAGTTTTCTCAAGTAAATTTTCTATTTCCATCGTCTCATTCAGAAACAAAAAATGGGCCTAAGGCCCATCTGTATTCAAATACTCTTGTCGCATAATTATAACAGAAACTAGCGACCAATGATCCACAAAAAAGCCCCAACAGACTGTTGAGGCTTATTGATATACAAATTGGTTGCGGGGGCAGGATTTGAACCTACGACCT
>CAJXPC010000031.1 GCA_913057845.1 uncultured Pseudomonadota bacterium | reverse complement strand
GCTCGGAGATGTGTATAAGAGACAGGCTTATTTGAATGGGCAAATTCAAGCTGGGGCCGACGCCGTCATGATCTTTGATACGTGGGGGGGGGCACTAACGCCAAGCGCATTTAAACGTTTTTCTCAAAACAACCTAAAACAAATTTGTGCTGGTTTGATTAGAGAAGTAAATGGACGAGTCATCCCAAGAGTTGTATTTACTAAGGGTGGCGGCCAGTGGCTGGAGGGTTTATCAGAGACGGGAGCGGACGCACTGGGATTGGACTGGTCAACCGATATAGCTACGGCGCGCACTCGGGTAGGGGATCGCGTAGCTTTGCAGGGCAATATGGACCCTGCCATATTACTGACGAATCCTGAAGTGATACAAAAAGAAGTTGGCGAAATACTTGCAGGCTATGGTGAAGGAGTTGGCCACGTGTTTAATCTGGGCCATGGTGTGAACCAATTTACTCCACCCGAGAATGTGCACGCGCTTGTTGAGGCGGTACATGAGCAGAGTAGGGGTTATCACGCAGCCGGTTAATCGCTCCTTTGCTGACGTGCTGGTATACGTAACAGGCTATGTTGCGTGGGGTATAGTCTCTGTAGATTTTTCATGATTTCATTGAAAATGCCTACGAACGTTTAGCTTATGTCTTTTGCTCAAGTTCATCTCGACGTCCCGTTGCAAGGACCATTCGACTACCGTGCTGGCCCCCACCAGGTTGTTAGAGGGTCAATCGTTGTTGTTCCGTTTCGCAATAAAAAACTAGTCGGCATAGTAGATTGTGTGTCTGACGTGTCGTTGGTCGAGTCGCGCAGGTTAAAGCAAATTGAATCGGTTTTTGATCTCGACCCATTACCCCCATCGTACTTCTCCCTATGTCGGTTTGTGTCTCAGTACTATTGTGCTCGGATGGGGCAAGCTCTATTTTTAGGTTTGCCTACGGCCGTCCGTCGCATCGATTTTTTAAATCGACTCACCGAAACGGTTTTTACTCTGAGCGACAGGGGCATCCAAGAAGTTCCAGCGCATTTAACCGCCCGCACTATTGGCAAAAGACGGCTTTTTGATTTGTTGTTGGCGGAAGGTGCGATTACGTTGCGTCAGGCACTTTTAGTTTACTCGAATGCAAGGGTAGCGCTTGCTCAGTGGCATGCTGAGGGTTGGACCAACACCCTTGAACAGCGTCAAAACGTCGTTTCGCTCAAAGCGCCCATGACGCGACTCGAGGAAGGAGAAATCAAACGTATTAATTTAACAACACCTCAACGTCTGGCGGTTGAGACCATTGTTGCTAAGTTAGACGTACATCAAACTTGGTTGTTGCAAGGGGTGACGGGGAGCGGTAAGACCGAAGTATATTTTGAGGTCATGGCCAAGACGCTTGACCTTAATCGACAGGTGTTGGTGTTGGTGCCAGAAATTAATTTAACACCTCAGCTTGAATCCCGTTTGCGTAAGCGTTTTCCTGACCATGAGATCGTGACTTTAAATAGCAGCATGACTGATAAAGAGCGCTACAAAGCGTGGTCGGTAGCGCGATCGGGTAGCGCGTCCATCGTCTTAGGTACCCGGCTTTCAGTATTTGCGTCGTTGCCTCAGTTAGGTTTGATTGTCGTAGATGAGGAACATGATCTGTCGTACAAGCAGGTTGAGGGTGTTCGTTATAACGCTAGAGATTTAGCAATCTATGTGGCAAGCCAACAGAAGGTGCCAATTGTTTTAGGCTCGGCGACCCCATCTTTAGAGACATACTTTAATGTTGTTGAGTCTCGCTATAAACGTCTCGTGCTAGAGGAGCGACCACAAGGCCCATTGCCCGATATCGAATTAATCCCAATTGAGCGGACTCAGAGTCGAGCAATTTCATCTGAAATAATAAACGCGATGCAAGGATGCTTAGATAAGAGTGAGCAGGTTTTAGTGTTTCTTAATCGACGTGGATATGCATCGGCCTTATTTTGCTCCTCGTGTAATTGGGTGGCCATGTGTGGAGGTTGCTCTGCTCGACTGACGATACATCATCACTCGAGCCGCTTGCGTTGTCATTATTGTGGTTATCAAAGCAAGGTGCCTGATCAATGCGCAGAGTGCGGTAACCAAGATTTAATTGATTTGGGTCAAGGAACACAAAGAGTAGAGGAAAGCCTAAGAACGCAATTTCCCAATGCTTCTATCATGCGTATTGATAGCGACACTACGAAACGTAAAGGTGCCTTTAAAGAAATGCGAGGAGTCATTGAGAACTCGGATGTCGACATTATTGTAGGCACTCAAATGTTGGCTAAAGGACATGATTTTCCTAATCTCTCGTTAGCTGTAATTATGGGTACGGACCAGTCGCTTTTTAGCAGTGATTTTAGGGCGACAGAGAGGCTTTACCAACAGCTGTTGCAAGTCTCTGGCCGACCGGGAAGAGGTAAGAAAAAAGGAAGAGTCATGCTTCAAACAGAGTTCTCTCAACACCCTGTTTATCAGTCATTAATTCATCAGACTTTTGATGAGTTCGCACAACAATTGTTAACTGAACGTAAAGAGGCGGCATTTCCGCCGTATTGTTATCAAGTGCTTCTAAGGGTGGCGGGAAGGCAGGAAGCTAAAGTTTGGACATTTTTAACGCGGGTGCAGAAAGACGCCGTGAGAATAAAGGTGTCCGGAATAGAGGTGTATGATGCGGTCCCATCGCCAATCTTTAAAATGGCAGGGCTTTATCGAGGACAGATCCTAATTCAAGCAGGTTCTAGAAAGTCCATGAGGGAATTTTTGCGTATTTGGAGTGGTTGTATCGAAGAGCTTCAAGAAAGTGCCGTACGGTACGTGCTCGATGTTGATCCTCTCGATGTGTAAAGTTTTATTTTTTCAGTAGAAATACAATAGTGTTTCGTAACAAATAGTGATGTGGCCATGAATGATCCGACTGACCTGATTAATCAACTTAGAGTAGCCATTGTTTCGGTGCTGAAAGAGATGGAGCTAGACGTTCCTCTTGACAGGATTGTTTTGGATCGTCCTAAGTCAACCGATCATGGTGATTATGCCTGTAACATTGCTATGCAACTCGCGCGTGAACTCAAACAAAGTCCCAGAGAGATCGCAAGTCAGGTTGTGTCTAAATTATCCGCCCATACGCTGATCAAAAAATCAGAAGTAGCGGGTCCAGGATTTATTAATGTATTCCTGAGTGATGACTGTCATCAGAGCGTGATTAAAGTAGTGCTCGAGGCTGGTTCCAGTTTTGGGCGCAGCAGTTTGGGGCAGGGTGAGCATATTCAGGTGGAATTTGTTTCGGCTAATCCGACAGGGCCTCTTCACGTGGGACATGGGCGTGGGGCGGCTTACGGCGCAAGTATTGCTAATCTGCTGGAGGCTGTCGGTTACACCGTGTCTCGAGAATACTACGTGAATGACGCAGGTCGGCAAATGGATATCTTGGCGGCATCCACATGGCTGAGGTACCTTGAGCTATTAGGGCACGACGTGCACTTTCCCTTGAAAGGCTATCAAGGGGACTACGTAAGAATGATGGCAGAAGCCATTAAAGTTAAAGATAGGGACCGATACAACTTTGAGTCAATCGTGTCGAAGGTTGACTGGGACGTCGAGGACGACGACGAGCAAATAATCGATCGATGGATTGATGTAGCCAAAAAACATTTGGGTGCGTCTTACGAGACCATTCACAATTATGTCCTCAAGCAGCAGCTTGATCAGTGTCGCAGTGAGCTGACAGCATTTGGTGTCGATTTTGATTGTTGGTTCTCAGAGCAATCACTGTTTAATGAAGGAAAGATTGAGTCTGTTGTTCGTGACCTTGATCAAAAGGGTTATTTGTATACTAAAGATGGCGCGACATGGTTTAGATCGACTGAGTTTGGTGATGAAAAGGATCGGGTCGTTAAGCGTGACAACGGAATCTTCACATATTTTGCATCGGATATCGCGTATCACGTGGATAAGTTTAAGCGAGGGTTTGATACGGTCATTAATGTTTGGGGCGCAGATCACCATGGGTATATCCCAAGGGTCCGAGCGGCATTGGCGGCTCTTGGGGTTTGTGATTTTGAATCTGAGCAACTGCGTATTCCTTTGATTCAGTTTGCAGTCTTATATCGAGATGGAAAAAAATTGGCGATGTCGACACGATCGGGTGAGTTCGTCACTTTAGAGGAGTTGCGATCTGAGGTTGGGAGAGATGCTGCTAGATTTTTCTATATATATCGGAAAAGCGATCAGCATTTAGATTTTGATTTAGATCTTGCCAAGGCGCAAAATAATGAAAACCCTGTTTATTATATTCAGTACGCTCATGCGCGGTGTTCGAGCATACTCATCAAATCGGAACAAAATATTGCCGATTTGAGCAGCGTCGATGCCAGCGTTTTGACGAACTCTGACGAATTTGATTTGATGCGGGCCCTAGTTGATTTTCCATTGATTATTCAATCGGCTTCTAGGGAGCTATCCCCTCATTTAGTGGCTTTTTATCTGAAGGATCTCGCCGGTCTGTTCCACAGCTACTATAACTCGACTCAAATATTGAGTGGTGACAAACGCCTTATACAATCTCGACTTGCTTTAGTCCTTGCGGTGAAACAAGTTATTAGAAACGGATTATCATTAATTGGGGTGGATGCTCCAGAACGAATGTAGAATCAACCCAACATGGCAAAGCGTGGAATTAAAAATAATGGCAGGAGTGCTCCGAAGCGGCGATTAGGGCTTGGTGTTTTTGTCGGTATTTTTATTGGACTGGGGGCGGCTATCGCTGTAACGTTTTATGTTAATCGTGCTACTCAGGAAATTGGTGATAACCACGACGTGGTCAAATCAAGTATTAATTCGAAGGCTGAGTCAGTAGAAGAAGAAGTTGAATTTGATTTTTATAAGTTGTTGCCCGAAGGAGATAGAGCATCCGATTCTGTAACGCTGGGTGACGGTGCCACACAGGCGAAAAACAACACGGTTTATTTTATACAGGTCGCAGCGCTATCTCATGCTAGGGAAGCGGATAACTTAAAAGCAAGACTGGCGATGAGCGGTTTCGAGTCACGGATCCAGTCGTTTGAGACGGTTAGTGGGAAATTGTTTCACCGTGTCCGAATTGGACCTTACCAAGATGCAGGTGAGGTGGTGAAAATTAAGGCCGAGTTAGCGGAATTTAATTTTGACGTGACAGTCATAAAAGTAACTAATGACAATTAATAGGTATGGGATGGATAGGATTATGAAAACACTAGTGACTATTTTTATTTTATTCTGCTCTCAGATAAGTTTGCAGGTTTCTGCCCAAGAGATTACAGAGGGTAAGGAGTATCAAGTTATAAAAGCTCAGGGTGACCAGGGTAGCGTTGTTCAGGTTTATGAGTTTTTTAGTTATGCCTGTGGACACTGTTATGATTTTCAGCCGTTGATTGAATCATGGGTGGCTAAGCCACGCAAAGGTGTTCAATTCAACTACATGCCGGCTGTGTTTAACGAGCAGATGGTTCCTTTGGCGAAGCTTTTTTTTACCTTGGAGGAGATGAAGCTACTGAAAACGGTACACCACCAAGTGTATGACGCAATCCATGGGAAGAGGATCAACCTCCTGACGGATAAGAAGATTTTTGATTGGGCTCAAAAAAATGAGTTAATTAATTTCAAGGAATTTGAAAAGCTCTACAAATCTTTTGGGATCGATGCAAAAGTTAAGAAGTCCGCTCAGTTGACGAGATCTTATCGAATACCTGGAACGCCTTATGTGACCGTTAGGGGGAAGTACATCACGGGCCCATCGATGGTGCTCCGGCCTGAGGGTGGCGTTGATCCAATCCGTTTTATTGGTACGCTTAATACGCTCATTGAAAAAGATTAATCTTTATTAGTGGAGTCGGCTGGTGAGTCTGAGTCGCCAGTTTCTACCTATTTTATTTTTCGTGTTCGTGGGGTTCGTGAGCGCTGAACCTCAATTGGGGAGTGATTACCTGAAACTTGATGCTCGAGTGGCCTCACCGGGTGATCGCGTCGAGTTGATCGAATTCTTTTCTTACAGTTGTTTGGGTTGCTATGAACTCGGCCCAGACGTAGATCGCTGGTATCTAAGCCAGTTAGATGACGTTGATCTCATACTGGTACCCCTCATCACTAATGAACAATCAGCCCATTTGGCGCGTTTATTTTATGCGCTCGAAGCCTTGAATCGGCTGACACACATGCATTATGAAGTCTTTCGCGCAATACACGATCAGGAAAATAGGCTGTGGGAGCTCCATGCGCAACTGAAGTGGGTCAGTTCTTATGGCGTTAATGTGGATGAGTTTAAGGAACTATTAAATTCTGATCAAATCGCTGGGCGCGTTAATAACGCTCGCGCACTTGCTAAACAGTATCCTATTTCTGTAACGCCAACTCTGTTGATCGATCGTACGTTCTGGACCACGGCATCAATGATTCGGTCACAAGATCGTCTCTTTCCAATACTGAATTTTTTGATCACAAAATCGATTGAAAGCCGAAAGCCGTTAACGGATATGCAATGAAAACTATTTTCATTACAGGGGCTTCTAGTGGTTTGGGTGAGGCTTTAGCGAGAGAACTTTCCAATGAAGGTGTGGCATTAGGCCTTCTCTCAAGACGTTTAGAGCGGCTGGATTTGTTGGCTAATGATCTTCCAGGGACGGTGTGTAGTTTTAGTGCTGACGTGGGTGATCCTCTGGCAATGCGAGCTGCTGCAGAGGAGTTTATACGATCCGTTGGGGTGCCTGATGTTGTCATAGCAAATGCAGGAATCTCTGCAGGCACGATGACTAATTTTGCTGCTGACCAAGAGGTGTTCGAGCGCATTATGCGCACGAACGTTTTAGGAATAGTGAATACCTTCCAACCTTTCATTGATGCGATGGAGAGGCGGGGCTCGGGTACCTTGGTCGGTATATCGAGCATTGCTGGGTTCCGGGGCATTCCGGGATCTGGAGCTTATTCGGCTTCAAAAGCCGCAGCAACGGCTTACTTGGAGAGCTTGCGTGTAGAGTTATCGTCAAGTGGTGTCAGGGTTTTGACCGTATGTCCTGGGTATATTAAAACAGCAATGACGGATGTTAATCCCTTCTACATGCCATTTTTGATGGATGCCCGAGCCGCGGCCCGCTCAATTAAAAAAGCAATTGATAAACAAAAGCGTTTTCATGTGATGCCTTGGCAAATGCGTATTGTGGCGTGTTTTTTACGACTTTTACCACGATTGGTTTATGACCAGCTCTTTAAACGAGCACCCAGAAAGCCGCGATCTTTGTGAGTAGAGGTAATTTTTAGACCTGTCTATTCCTTGAGAATGGATTCGAGCGCGCCTATTGCTTGCTCTGCGTTAGTCACTTTAATGGTGGTCATCCCCATGATTCGTGCAGGTTTTAAATTGCTACCAATATCATCAAGAAAAACCGCATGTTCTGGTTTAATGCCAATCACTTCGCAGGCGATTTGGAAAAATTGCTCCTCAGGCTTGCGATAACCAATTTGTGCCGACTCTATGACATAGGGAAATTCTTTTAATATTGTTTGCCAATCATCTAATCGATCCTTTCCGATTAAGTTGTTTAGCGTTGGCGTCCTTGGGAAATTATTGGTTAAGCAGGCTACCTGATATTGTGCTTTGCACCGCTGGACGAGCGAAATCATATCGGGCCGAAGGGGCGTAAACACTAACTTAAGAATTTCTAAGCCACCGATGTCGTGACCTCTGCTGATCGCCTCTTGGCGAAATGATTCATCAAATTCGTCAGGAGAAATTTCTCCTCGTTCAAGTTGCGCCCAAGCATTCAAGTCGTGGCTGCTACTATTCAGATCCCGGATAAAGTTTATGGGTAAGCCGCGCTCATGCTCAAAGGCATTGAATGCTTCAAAAGGACTTTCAGTAATGACCCCACCAAAGTCGAATAGGATTGCTTCTACCATATTATTTATTCTCGTTATTGAGCGGCATGAGTAATGGCTTGCTGCAATGCTTTGAGTTCTTCACAGGGTATGGGAGAGCAAAGATGCTTTAGCTGCTCTAGTTGGATTTTTGCGCTTTTTAAGTCACCTAAGGTGATGTAGGCTTCGCCCAGGTATTCTAGGGCGCCCTTGTGATTAGGGTTGATTTCGAGCGCTATCTTGTAGTGCTCGAGTGCTTTGCCTAGGTCTCCAGACTTGCGATAGGCGTAACCCAAGAAGTTTTGTAGGTCTGCGCTGCCAGATAGATTTTCAAGAGCTTGTTCGAACGCAGCAATCGCAGTGGACCAATCTTCTTGTTGGAGCGCCGCTTTGCCTTTTTCAATCATTGGATTCTCTAGATCGGTATCATCTACCTCTCCGAGATTGGCATAGCTCAATGTACAAGTCATGCTGGCTATAGCAATGAGTTGTATTAGGAATTTGACCGTCATGAGATTCGCCTCTTGAAAAAAGGAAGATGCCATATTTTAGTTCGAAAACGAACTCACAGGCACAGCTTGGTGTGAATTGACGCTACTTACTATGGGCACATTTGAGTCAAGTAGTGGGTGACGCTCCTGAGCCAAGGCATATCTAAGCCGTTATCGCTCACGAACTCATCCTGCAATTGGTAGGCCTGCACTTCTCGTTTGATCCAGCTCTTACAGTTCGGGTTCTTACCAAAGTTGTGAAATTGTAGAACATGCACCAGCTCGTGATAGAGAATACTTTCACCTTCGACGGTGTTTACATCTAAGCCGTTCACCAAAAATATGGTCGTATCTTTGGTAGCGGCCTGAGCGTTACAGTTTCTATTTTTGCAAACTATCCCATTGATAAACTGTTGAGTGACAAATAAAAATTTTGGAAAATGAGGGCTTTTTACATCAGGCGTACTCATGCCCGTTTTATCGTAAATGCGCAGGAGTAATTGCTTTATATGCTTGTCATCTAAATGTTCGCTCGCATTGGCTGTCGTCCAAGTGGCGGAGATGCTTGAGACCCAAACAAAAAATAAGGTTGGGAGGAGATGGTGACTTTTCATTTATATAGGTCTGTAGATGTTAGTATCTTTACGATACCTTATTTACTTAAAAGTTCTCATAAAGTTATATGCCCGATTTGTTCAGAATTTATAGGAACAGCAGGCATTAGCCTTTGATTGGCGAGATTGCTTATGAAATTTAAATCGGCGCTTAGCCGGCTCCTACCTAACTCTGTCCTACGTTGGCGGGATGCTAGCAAGGACATTGGAGGCATGGTGTTCGATGCGGATTCCAGTATTCATGAAGACATAAAATCTAAATATAACTTTGATGAGGCGTTACTCGAGTTATTTGTGGGTAATGAAGAGAGGCCAGTTCATAAGTGGCATCACTATATTCCGTTGTATGCCCAGTATTTTTCTCGTTTTCGTGCTTCTCCAGTTAGATTTCTAGAGATTGGAGTATTTAGGGGGGGCAGCTTGCAGATGTGGCGTAAATATTTTGGAGAAAATGCCATTATTTATGGAATAGACAGCGACTCTGAGTGTGCGAAGCTCAATGGCTTGTCCGCTCAAGTACGAATTGGCTCCCAAGACGATCCTGAGTTTTTACGGCAGGTGGTGGATGAAATGGGAGGGATTGATGTCATTTTGGATGATGGCAGTCACCAGGCTAAACACCAAATTAAATCGTTTAAGTATTTATTTCCCCGGATGAATCGAGGCGGGGTGTATATGGTTGAGGATCTCCATACTTCTTTCTGGAGAGGTTATGGCGGAGGTTACGGGCGCCAGTCCAACTTCTTTGGGTTTTCCTCGGATTTGATTAATGATATGCACCACTGGTGGCATTTCAATCGATTAAAACATCCGACGCTTAAAGATATGTGCTCTGGTGTGCATATCCATGACTCAATTGCGGTTTTTGATAAAGGGGCGGTTTATGAGCCCACTCACTCAATGGTGCCATAAGCACTTTTATATAAACTCATTGTCAACAATTATGAATAACGTTAACGACGCACTTCCCTCATGAGAATACTCCTATTGGCGATGGGAGGGCTTGTGGTTGGCTGGTTGCTGATCCAAGTATTCAGGGGGCGGAGAGAGCCGCTTAGTCGTGTGGCATCAATTGGCGTCACCGTCATTCAGTTGATCAGTTATATGGTCATTGGTGCCGCAGTGCTCTTTGTTGTATTTCTGGCGTGGCAGGAATTAACGCGACACTAGACTTACTGAGTGCAAATGTAGTCAACGACATGAAAGCCAAGTGAGTTTGGTGTGGCATTGTCCCAACGGTCTGATCTTTTAGGCATGCCAGTATCTCCCTCTCCCATTGCCCCTCCAAAAGTATTGACGGAAAGCATTTTGTATTTTATTTGTTCGCAATCTATTTGAAAAAGGACTTTTGCGGACCGATATCCCTCGGGTTGTAATTCAATAAAATCGTAAAGTGCCCACGCATAGGTGCCATCTGGCTGAACATTAAGCGATTTGAGATCTGTGTAGGTATGAAAAATCTCACCTTTGTTAATTTGTACCCATTCCGCGAGCGAAATCATTGGGGTTATCAGGAAAAAACTTAGTGATAGGACAAGTATTTTTTTCATTTTAAAATTTTGATCAAGTTGGTTAGCCGTTCGATTTTATTTTGTCACCGCTAAGCAATTATATCGCCCGTAAGGTTATCAACAATAACAGGATTGTCGTAAAAGCTAATCTCTGGTTTTGAATATCTTTCTGTAAGCCATTTGATCCGTTTTTCATCAAACCAACTTTCTGCATTCGCCAGAGTGTCAAAGCAATAAACGCCACCCCCAGTATTATTTTTTATATCGGAGAGGTAATTCTTGCGAATTAAGCCAGGTGTATCTTTATAGATTGCTGCTGACGCTAGAAACTTTTCCTTTAGGATTGATTCGGTAACCTCTGGAGATATTTTAAAAGTAACAATCACAATAATCCTGTCTCTTATACACATCTGACGCTGCCGACGAATAGAGAGGTGTAGA
>CAJXPC010000030.1 GCA_913057845.1 uncultured Pseudomonadota bacterium | reverse complement strand
CGGCAGCGTCAGATGTGTATAAGAGACAGGCGCAGTGTTTATCGTCGCTGGACCTCAAACACCACTCATGCAATCAGAGATTGACTGGATTAGTCAATACATAGAAAGCGGGCACAACATGTTGTTTATGCTCGACCCCAATGTGAAGACGGGACTCGAACCAATCATTGAAAAATTAGGCGTTGTACTGGAGGACAATCTCGTTCTGGATCCAGAGAGCCATTTCTGGGCGGATGTTTCATCACCCGCCGTAACAAAATACAATCGTCATTCAATTACTGATGGTCTGACGCTGACTTTTTTCCCTGGCGTTCGCTCACTATCCCCAACTGATGTGCGGGTTTCTAACACCAACGTTCGGCCGCTCATTAATACATCACTTAAAAGCTATGGGGAAACAGATATCGCCCAACTTGGATTCAATGATGGCGTCGATGATAAAGGGCCACTAACACTAATGGTCATCGTACAACGTAATCCCGGCTATGGGAAAAGTGCAGCAGCAATAGCGGCTGAATTGCGTGGGGAGACAATAGATGAACCGCCAGCACCAGAGGTCACCGGGCCCCCTTCCAGAATTGCGATTTTTGGCGACTCGGACTTCGCGACCAACTCTTTTTTCCACATCATGGGTAATGGGAAACTACTGCTGAGCACCATCAACTTTTTAACCAAACAAGAAAACCTCATAGGCCTAGAGCCAAAATCGTTGGATATCCCGAGGGTCAATTTGACCAACACACAAATGAAAGGAACCTTCTTCCTTTCAATCATACTCATTCCCGCGTTGATGGCGATCATTGGCATAGCCGTGTGGTGGAGGCGGCGCTAATGAACTCGAATAAGAGTCTGAAGTTTGTTTGGATCATACTGATTGCACTAGTTGCATTCATTACCGTGATTAACTCAAACAGTGACGACCACGACGGCCATTCTGAGCACGACGACCACGAGAATGTATTCAAGAGTGGCTCGCTACTCCCCGTTAAGTTGTCAGACATTTTTGCTGTCGAACTCGTCCATCAAGGTGATTTATTTCTTCTAGAGAAAGATGAATCAGGCCATTGGTTTTATCATACTCACGGGGCAACAAACGGAATTTTAAAATCACATGAACATGTTGCAACACCCACTGAGAACGAAGCCATTTCTATTTCGTTACTGGGACTTGAAAATGCACGTGTTGAAAGGCGACTTGAAACAACAGAAAAAGACGAGTATGGCGTTACAAAACCTGCTCTTATTTCCCTAGTGTATGGACAAGATAAATCTCGACCGATCAGTCAATTTGCATTTGGCGATCTCGCGACAGATCATCTCAGTCGATACGTACATCTCGTCGGATCAGACCAAGTTGCAACCATTGCAGACTACCAATACACCAATCTCATTGAACTGATAGAGAAAATAAAAAATATCAATCTAGAAGCGAGTCAAGCAATATCACAGTCGGAACAAGCCCAGTAACCGTTAGTGATGATTGGTGTAAACTATCTGAGTAACATGGTTTTATATTAGTCACTTTCCTAAAGATAAAACGCAATGAACGAGCTCAACGGCAAGCGTATTCTTCTGGGTGTAACAGGAGGGATCGCAGCGTATAAAGCTGCTGAATTGGTCCGTTTACTGAAAAAAAACGGTGCTGATGTTCGCGTAGTAATGACGGACTCAGGAGCCCAATTCGTATCTCCGGTAACCCTCCAAGCGTTAAGTGGCAACCCTGTACACACATCAATGTGGGATCAATCCATAGCAAATGGTATGCCACATATTGAACTATCGAGGGATTGCGATCTTATTCTAGTTGCGCCAGCTACAGCGGACTTTATAGCGAAGCTAGCCGCGGGTCGCGCAGATGACTTACTCAGCACTCTGTGCCTTGCCAGAGACTGCGCTCTCATGATCGCTCCCGCAATGAACAGGCAAATGTGGGAGAACCCCTCTACACAAAGGAACATTAAGACCTTACTGGCTGATGGCGTTCACTTGGTTGGCCCAGACAGCGGCGAGCAAGCGTGTGGTGAGGTGGGAGTTGGCCGTATGAGCGAACCGTCGCTGATCGCGAATGAGATCGTGTCGTGGCTACAGCCGAAATTGCTGCAAAATAAAAATGTCATTGTCACAGCCGGACCGACCTATGAGGCAATTGACGCAGTGCGTGGGATCACCAATGCCAGCTCAGGGAAAATGGGATACGCGGTAGCGCAAGCAGCTATAGATGCGGGAGCTAACGTAACGCTGATTTCCGGAAAAACCAATCTTAATCCGCCTGCGAGAGCACGATTCATTTCAATAATCTCGGCCCAAGATATGTTTGATGCCGTGATCAATGAGGTTGATCACTCAGATATTTTTATCTCAGTCGCCGCAGTGGCAGATTTTAAGGTTAGAAACCCCAGTGAGCACAAAATAAAGAAATCTCAACAAAAGCTCAGTATTGAATTTGACGAAACACCAGATATTTTAAAATCAGTTGCCAGCAGAAAAAACCGTCCCTTCTGTGTTGGTTTTGCGGCAGAGAGTCAAAATGTCGAAGAGTATGCTCGGAAGAAAAGAATCGAAAAAGGCATACCTTTGATTGCGGCCAATTTGGTCACCGAAGCACTTAACAGTGACGACAATTCACTGGTGCTTATTGACGAACACGGAACAAAGACGTTAGCCTCCAGCTCAAAACTGGAACAAGCGAGACAGCTTATGATGCATATAAGCGGCCTCATCAATAAACAGTAATCTTAAACTCACTAAGACAATGAAACGCTTAGACGTCAAAATTCTCGACTCAAGAATTAAAGATCAATTACCAAACTACTCCACACCAGGTTCTGCTGGACTTGACTTGCGTGCCTGCATCGAAGCTGCTGAGACCATCGAGCCCGGTCAAACCATACTGGTTCCCACGGGCTTTGCCATCAACATTCAAGACCCTAAATATGCCGCGGTCATTCTTCCGCGCTCAGGGCTCGGTCACAAGCACGGGATTGTTTTAGGCAATCTCGTAGGCCTTATAGACTCGGACTATCAAGGCCAGATTATGGTGTCCGTTTGGAATCGAAGCGCAGAAGCTTTCGAATTAGCGCCTATGGAGCGTATTGCGCAATTGGTGATCATACCCGTGGCACAAGTTGCTTTTAATTTAGTGGATGATTTTGATGATAGTTCTCGTGGTTCTGGAGGCTTTGGTAGTACAGGACGCCAATAAAAAAACCGGCTCATCGCCGGTTTTTTTTCAATCAAACTTAGCACTATTTATTCTGGGAAAACCATTATTTCTTCCTTAATGTAAGGATCTTTAATTTCTCCCGAAGCAATACGACGAACCTCTTCGGAACGTAGATACGCTACGACCGATAAAATGTCCATACCAGAGATCGTTGTGCCAAATGCGCCCATTGCCCCACCCACACTTTTATTAGTGATGCCGATAGAGATGGTCGTCAATATAGCCATATTGCTATTAGCAGAGTAGGCAAATTTCCCACAAGTCAAACAAGGTCCTTTTCCGCCTTTACCTTGTCCTCCATGACAAAAGGAACAACGGCGGTCATACCACTCTCGGCCATTTTGCACCAAGCAGTCTTTTTCCACTTCCAAGGCTAAATCAGCGTCGCTGCTTTTATGCATTGTTCCCGAATAAGGTTGATCGATACACGCTTGCGTCAGCGTTTGCTCGACCATATAGGATTCCTCAGCATAAACATTGTCTATGCTTATGTTTGTCAAAAACACCATCGCAACAACACCACACAATATAGCGCTGAAGCGACGGAAGAGTGATGAAAAAGAAATCCCTAACATTACCAATTCCTCCCTACTTAAATTATTTTTTCGTACGCTCTTACTCTTCTAGTGGGGGAAAGTAAGGAACATCGTATTTTTTTACTAGCCTAGCTATTGTACCGTTTTCAATTAAGGTCTCAATACCTTGGTTGATAAAATCTCTTAGTGTTTTATCTTGCTTACGGAGCACAAATTTGAGATTCCACAATTGCTGACCAAGACCCTCTGGAACGTAATCTTCACCAATGGCAGCATACAACTGGTCGGCACTATAGTTATCGGAAAGAACGAACGTCGCTTCGGGGTGATTACGTTTTGCCTGTGATGGCGCATGCGAAAACACAATTGCCGCATCAGTCTCACCATTAACCATATCCCTCATCACTCGTGCATTGTCAGCTTGCAGTGCGCGCTTAATGCCATGCGTGAACAACCAGTCATCCATCGGGGTAGACATTTGTACTCCGATCGGCATCCCAGCGTCGATGATCTCTTTAATTGATAACCCTGCCGCCTTATTCTGCGTCACCAATACATAACCTACTGCCATATATGCTTTTGTGAAGGCCAGCTGTCCCATGAGTACGTCGTCGTCATCGTTATCTCCCACACCAGCAAAAATTTGGCATCGGCCCTTGATGATCGAATTACGCAATGCTCGGGACATACCACCTCTTGTACCGGTGTCTGCCCAGTACATTTCGAGATCAAACCCACCAAGCTCTGCTAACGCACCCATAACTTCCACATCGAATCCTGGAGGCGTCACATTCTTTACTGAATAAGGATAAGAATAGGGATCCGCGCACGCAGTCAATATTCCCCGCTCTTGAATTTTTTCAAAAGTATTTTGTGCCTCGTTAGCCGAACCTTGCAGCGGCAACCAAGCGAACATAATACCCAACAGAACTTGCAACAATTTATTTTTTAACAAAGCCATCTCCCGGAAACTGTAATCGATTTAATTCGATCTCGTTACGTCTCCTTAGTTCACACAGTTCACTTAATTCACATGACGGAATCATCCGCCCCGTTTTGTGGTTAAAACCTATTAACCACTACATTTTTGCATCTGTTACATAAAAATAAGGGAGGGCTAAAAAGCCCTCCCTCATCCTAGCTCTTACAACTACTTCTCAGTAGCAGTGTCTACGAAGTCAATATTAATTAACTGAGAAGACCATCAAGCCACCACCTTTGGTGTGTGTCTTGAGGAAGTTTGCGTAGTACAGAGGCCAGATACCACCACCACCAGCACCGTATACGATAGCAACATACTGCTTGCCTTCAGAGGTGTAAGTGGTTGGGTTACCGTGGATACCGGTACCAACGTTGAATGCCCAGAGGTGTTCACCAGTCTCGTCATTAACAGCGTTGAATCGTCCATCTGGATCGCCATAGAATGCTAGTCCACCAGCTGTGCTCAAAAGACCACTTGTTGCAGGCCAGCTCTGTGACTTGGTCCATGCAATCTTACCGGTAGCAACATCAAACGCTTTGATCAAGCCTGCGCCAGCGTTGAACGTAATAACTTTAGCACCTAAGTACCACTCGCCACGCTTCCACTCCATTTTCTTAGCCTGGAGATCCATGGTGAAGTTGTAAATTGGAACATAAGCCATTTTGGTTCGAAGGCTAACTGAGAGTGGGTGCCACTCTTTACCACCGTCAAGTGATGGTGAAATGTTTTGGGTCACGCGATCATATACAACGTCCATTTCTGGATAGTTGAATACAGGTCGGCAGTTACCGTTAGCAGGGCTAATTGGCTCTTTAATCCAGTTAACGTCTTGCATTGGGGTAGCCCAAAGACACTTCATTTCATTACCTGAAGCAGTCTTCACAGTGGTTCGACGATCGATACCATAAAGGTGACCGTTTCTGTCTCCGTGAACGAATAGCTTCTTACCACCGAGGTCAATCTGAACATTCTCGTTCACGCCATCATAATCGTATGGATCGTTTGGAGTGTACTGGAAGTATCTATCGATTTTTCCAGAGTCAGCATCAACTACAAGTGTAGAGTTTGAGAAGAGATTATCTCCTGGACGTACGTGACGGTCAAAGTCAGGACCTGGGTTACCAGTTGGCCAGAAAAGCTGGTTGGTTTCTTTATCATAAGAACCAGTAATCCATGTTGATCCACCGCCGTATTTCCAAGAATCACCACCCCATGTATCGTTACCAGGCTCACCTGGTCCAGGTATGGTGTAGGTCTTCCAAGCTGGAGCGCCGGTATCTGCATCAATTGCAGCTATCCAGCCACGAACACCGTACTCAGCACCAGCCGTACCGAAAACAATTTTGTTGTTAACGGCCAATGGCATGATGGTGAATGTTTCAGCGTAGGTGTAATCCCCAATTTTCTTGTCCCAAACAACTTCACCTGTTTGGTTATCAAGAGCAACAACGTGTGCATCTAGAGTTGCGAGGTAAACCTTGTTTTTATATACAGCAACACCACGGTTCACTACGTCACAACACAATTTTGGGAACACGTCGCCTGGAAGCTCACGCTCATATTTCCAGAGAATGTCACCAGTGGTACCGTTAACAGCCATCACGCGGTTGAATGAAGTCGTGACATACAGGGTGCCATTTACTGCTACAGCCTGACTGTCTTGACCTTCAAGAATACCGAATGACAAGTTCCAAGTCGGTGTTAGCGACTTAACGTTATCCCGGTTAACTTGAGAAAGTTGGCTGTAACGGGTCATTTGATAATCTTTCCCGTAATGCAACCAGTTTTGTGAATCTACGTCAGCGTTCGTCAACATGTCCTGAGTTACATAGTTTGGATAGAGAGTAGACTCTAGTCTATCCACACCAATAGCAGAAGCCATGCTGGAAGCACCTAACAGAGCTAGTGCGGCTGTTGAAACCGCTACGCGCTTAAAGTTATGCATGTAATACACCTCCCAATTGAGACAACTCTTCCTTGACGCGATCTTGGATTATCCAAATGTGCGCCGCAGTCGAGTCTAAATTTTAGTTTGGTTTTAGTTAACTATTTACAAACCACTTAAAGACTAACCACCGACCTAGTAGGAACACTAAATCCGCAGTTAAAACTTCTCGCCCTCTAAAAATAGGTGAACCGGCAGCCTATGTCAACATGATTTGGCCGTATTATGGAACTAATTGCAGGGTGCAAATGAGCATTAAAATCTTGGTGGTGCTACGCAACAAATAGTAATTCGACAGGCTCGCAGAATTGAGAAAGTCAAGCCTTAATCAATCCATGCGCTGCATTCAGCGTCAATCGTTGTTAAACCCTTGAAAATATAGGGTTGGAATTTATTAATCACATAGGAATTCATTAAAAATGACTCAACTCTCTTCATCGAATTGGAAGGTTTTCTGTTTTTTGATATTATTTATTGCATCGCACAACAGTAATTGCGCTGCTGATCCCCTGATTACATTTCCCATTACCATAAACGATATCAAAATTAGAGTTGAAATTGCAAAGACGCCTGAAGCGCGCGCCCAGGGCCTCATGGAGCGGCAATTTCTAGCACATGATCGTGGAATGGTTTTCATTTTTCCAAAGGAAAAAACAATTTCAATGTGGATGAAAAATACCCCCATTGACTTGACCGTTGTTTTCGCGAATGAAGAGGGCCGAGTCATCAACATTGAACACATGACACGAAACACCCTTAAATCTTATTCCTCTTCAGCTCCAGCAAAGTTTGCTCTAGAAGTTAGCAAACACTCGCCTCTGACTGATTCTGTCAAGACTGGGGATCTCATTCTCGGACTCGAGGGCATACCTACGGCGACTCATTGAGTCGCCGTAGGGAATCTATCTGTTGCACAATATGCGTATATCAATCAATTCGAGTTTTGACGTAAGTCCTCAAATAGTCGATCCGCGATCAAACGATTCCCCACATGATTCAGATGGCAAAAATCCAAAAATATCTCGCCATATGTGTGACGCTGATCTAATGCATCAGTAATATCACGGAAAGGAATACCATCAGCCGCTAATGCAACACTTACATTGCGAAGCTTTGGATACCCTTCTTTAAATGCAATATCCACACCAGGTGGCGTTTCCAAATAATGCGTCAACAATCCCACCTCATATGCTGACCTCTCGTGCACATCAAAAATCGTAGGTTGCAAATAATGAACAAACTCAGCATTCGAATGCACGGCAATAGCATGGGCTTCACTAACCGCAGCACGAAACTCCGCTGCCGCCAATTCGACTCCTTCAATGAGAGTATCTGGATTTGTAATCGTGGCAGGGGTAGAGCGATCAAAAATATCTAGCGCAACATCAGCAGTAAAACTATAGCCCTTAAGTCGCTCATGCCATCGACTCATCCACTGAGCCAGCGGACTAAGCTTTTGAATAGGACGAAAGTTCGGAACGCCAGATTTCCATCCACCAGCCGCCCCACCAAATACAACATAGTAAATATCGTTAACACCATGATAAAAGATAATGATGTCGGTGCTGCGTAGAGGAATTGTTTTCAAAATTGAAACTTGTTGGTTGGCATTCATACCCGGCAAACCGAAATTGAATACTTTCCAAGCTCGTCCTGAATCATTCAGCATGCGCTGCAAATAGCTCGCTATCGTATGCTTATCGGGAACTTCTTGACCAAAAAGCGTTGACCCACCGAACAGCAAAACACGACGTGACATGCCCTGAGGCACATCGGTGGTGACTCGAAACCCATTTTTAACATTGAAGTAATCAGACTGATAATCATCGAGCTCAACAATTTGAGTCAATCGACCATTCACAAAGGTCTCAGACTCTTTAAGAAATTGCGTATTGAAATAATCCGCAGCTTGATACGGTGGTGGCTGCGTTGCGCGGAACTCCCATCGCGAAAGTTGATGGTCTCGGACCGTTGCAACCCATACCCAAGATCCCAGCTCCACCAGAAGCAGTGAAAGCAAAGTCGCGACTAAAAAAATCAGGCAATTATTTAGGAAGCTCTTCAAACTGAATTACCGTGGGCACACGTGATTTGATCTATTATAAGTAGATTAAAAGCGCTTCAATCAATTAACGGCATTTATTCAAACATCTTCATCGCGGCACCAAATAGTTCAGAATTCGGATCTGCAAATGTTTCAAGGATACTGAAATGATTATCCGTTGGGCATGGTGTATCCAATCCAATACTTGACGACCACGACTGAGCGATCAGCCGATGCTGATCTTTGAATCCACCCAACTCTTGCCCTCCAACCGCAATGGATAAACGCGTCCCCTGAGGCTGCGGCATTAAAGCGGGGCTCAACATTGCGGCATCCGCTTCGGTCATACGCAAGTCCGTATTGATCGAGGCAATTTTTGTCAGTACCCTTAAATCGTAGAGCCCGCTGATTGAAAACCCTGATTGAAAAATATTCTTCGGTAAACCTTTGGAAAAAGCAGGCCATTCACAGCTCAAAGCCATCGCGGCTAAATGTCCGCCAGCAGAATGTCCTGAGACAAACAAACGCTTTTTAGGCACTCGAAAATCATTCGCATTTCGATACAAATAAGCCCCTGCCGCCATCACCTGAAGCACAATCTTTTGCATCGAAACACTAGGGCATAAAGAGTAATTAATAACCGCGACAGCGACACCACGATCGACAAATGGTTTGGCGATGAATGCGTGCTGGCTTTTGTCTAGTGAGCGCCAGTAGCCACCATGAACAAACATCAGCATCGCACTTGGTGAACCCACCGGAGTATAAATATCCATTGTCTCTAACAAGTCATCGCCGTACGGCACATCTCGCTCACACTGATCTTTCAACGAGCGACAAATCCCCGAAGAATTAAATGTCCAACGGTCAACGTAGTCTTGGAAGTTGGACACCGCCTGACGATTGTTATAGAGCGTCTCTAGATACGCCGCATCACCAAGCATCGTCTAATATCCCGTTCGATATTTCAGATAATTAAGGCTAACTATCTCGAGCATGAAGCAAACCCCAACTGTTAAATAACCATTTTTATACATGAACTGGTTAGACTACACTAGCTATTAACGCTTCTCAATACAGAACGAATAAATCAACAAAATATCAATAAAATCATAGGGGAAAAGCACATGACGAGTCAAATTTGGCCAAATCCATTAGTCTCCACCGGTTGGCTTTCAGAGAACCTCGACAACCCAGAAGTAAAAATTATAGACAGCTCCACACTTCTGCCTCCCAAACCTGATCACTCTCTTTATGACGTAGTTCCTGCCATCGACGACTATCGCAAGGGGCATATCCCAGGAGCTCAATTTATAGATATCGAGCACGAGCTATCCACCCCACATGCGCACTTTCATTTCATGCTGCCAACTGCTGAGGTATTTGCGCAGACAATGGGACGCTTTGGCGTAAGCGACGACACCATGGTCGTCACTTACGCAACAACAAACCACTGGTGGGCTACACGCCTGTGGTGGACTCTTAAAGTTTTCGGTCACGTTAACGTCGCAGTCCTGGATGGTGGATTTCAAAAATGGTGGGCAGAAAAAAAACCTGTAGAAACGGGGAACGCTAAACCCGTAACTCCAGCCCACCGTTCATTACGAGAACCCAATACGTCATTAATTGCAAATAAAGAATCGGTACTACATCACCTCCAAGGACAATCAGTGTGCCTGATTAACGCACTTAGGCGCGAGCAACATGAAGGGATCGGTGGTGTTCACTACGGGCGAAAAGGGAGAATACCTCAAAGCATTAATCTCCCCGCCCTTGAGCACGTTAACGAGGACAACACATTCAAATCTATCGAAGAGCTGAAAATGATCTTTGCAAACACACTATCCAATGAGGAAATCATCACATACTGTGGCGGCGGCATTGCCGCAACAAGTGTGGCTTTAGCATTAGATTTGCTAGGGCATAAAAATGTTAAAGTCTACGATGCCTCACTCACAGAATGGGCAGCGGATGACGCATTACCGATGGATGTTTAAGCCCCTCGTTTGATTTTAAAAAAGGACCACAATATGATTGATTTATTTCCGGTCAATAAAGCCGACTTCCCCGAACCAGTTGTCGTAACAGGCGCCGGGGGCTGCATCGGAAGTTGGGTTCTACATCTGCTGCAGCGCGCAGGCGTTAGTGTCGTCGCACTTGATTTACGAAAAGACACGCGTCGACCAAGCTTGCTGATGACTGAAGAGGAATTAGCCTCGATCTCGTGGCTCGAGGGTGACATCTCAGACCCCAAGAC
>CAJXPC010000029.1 GCA_913057845.1 uncultured Pseudomonadota bacterium | reverse complement strand
GAGGTCTCGTGGGCTCGGAGATGTGTATAAGAGACAGTTACACAACTTGGCTTGGTAGAAATGACGAGGAAACGAACTAGAGAATCGTTAGCGCATGTGCTATGCGAACCGTGTCCCACGTGTTTAGGGCAAGGGGAAATTAAAACCATTGCAACAATCAGCTATCAAATACTTCGTGAATTGGTTCGAGAGTCTCGGCAATACAATCCGAAGAGCCTGCGCATCATTGCATCACAAAAAGTAGTGGATTTTTTCCACGAAGAAGAGTCTCAGAGTATTGCAATGGCGGAAGAATTTATTGGTAAAACAATATTGCTACAAATCGAACCTATGTACGGACAACAAGAATACGATATCGTACTCGGGTAAATGTGGCGCCCAACTAAGATGCGGTCAGAAACACCATTAGGCTGTGATTCAGCGCGCTGATTGGCCATATCAGAAAAATCTGGCACGTCACCAATAAAAATAACAGGGAGAGATCCACACCACCGACCGGGTTAAAGCGTCGCCTAAAGATATCCAAAAATGGAGATGACATGGCCATCAACAAAGACATAATAGGGCTATAAGGATTAACCCAAGATAAAATCGCTTGAGCAAACGTAACCACAATAATAATGTAGACGAACATCTTGGCTAGACTAACCGCAGACAAACAAGATATTGCCAACACAGTCGTGAGTGCCGAAGTTTTAAGATCCATGCCACTTAAAATGAAAATCATGCTCAACAACAACATCTCTGTAAGTAACGCCAATAAGAATGTCGACAAGTCATAGCCACGCCAGCCAGGAACGAAGCGCCTCGCAGGTATCACCGCAAAATCCGTAATGGCACATACGAAAATGCTCAAAGGGTTGCGTGGCGTTGCTCGTACAACCTGCAAATAGAACCGAAGCAAAAACGCAAGCGACAATATACCCAAAACGGTTTTTAGCAAAAAAATTCCAACTTCGATCATTATTTATCTCCTCCAAACTCTTTAGCTAACTCCTCCGAGCGATCTCTGGCACACCGAACACCTCGAGCAATCATATCCTTTAATTTGTCGTCATCAAAAGAGGCCAACGCCGCCGCCGTCGTTCCTCCTCTTGAGGTCACCCGCTCACGCAATACTGATATAGATTCTTCCGACCGAGCAGCGAGCCTTGCGGCGCCCAAAAACGTCTCAACAGCGAGTAGCCCAGCAGCATCACGGTCAAGTCCCAACTCTGCGCCGACGGCCTCTAGCGCTTCAATAAAATAAAATACATAGGCAGGCCCACTCCCAGAGATAGCCGTGACCACATCAATTAACGATTCTGTCTCACACCATATATGTTGCCCGACACAGCTCATAACATTTTCTGCCAATTCGCGATCACCCGTGGTCATGTCATCTCCGTACATACCTGACACGCCCGCTTGGATTAAAGCAGGCGTATTCGGCATAACACGAATGATCCGGCTATAACCATTCAACCACTGTGTGATTGATGCGATAGGGATACCGGCAGCAATACTGATAATAAGACTTGTCTTAAGACTTGACGCACACGACTGCACCACTTCTTTTAAGTTTTGAGGCTTCACAGCCAATACAACAACATCTGCATTAAAATCAGAATCAATAAAATTCGGCGCCGTACTTATCTGCATGGCATTAAATTTCGCTCTGGCCTCTTCCGCCACATCTACAACCAGAAGATCGCTCGGAGACGAACCCTTTTTTAGAAGCCCGCTGATAAGTGCGGTCGCCATGTTTCCGCCCCCGATAAAAACAACTTTCATATTATTGTTACCTCAGTATTCGACCTTAATGGCCATCCTATATGTTTCAATTCTAATATCACTCAACGAGCACCAAAAATTCCTCGACCGATCCGCACAAATGTTGCTCCTTGCTGTATGCCAATTTCTAAATCATCTGACATGCCCATTGATAACACATCTAACTCAAAACCATCTTGATTTAAGGAATCCTTCAATTCGGCTAACCGTCGAAATGTGTCTGAGGCTGACCCATTCTCTGCGCTGACCTCTGGAATGGTCATCAGCCCTCGCAGATCCAAGAAAGGCAATTGCCGCACCGCTCGCGCAAGGTCAAAGACATCTGAGACACGACACCCCCGCTTGGTCTCTTCTCCTGTAACGTTCACTTGCAAACAAACCTTCAGCGGACGGCCGATCTGCGACCTTATCTCTGAGAGTCTTTGGGCTATCTTTAATCGATCAACAGAATGGACCCAATCAAACTTGGTCGCGATTTGTCGTGTTTTATTACTTTGAATCGGCCCAATAAAATGCCACTCAAGCGGCAAGTCACTCAGTGTGTCAATCTTATTAATCGCTTCCTGCACGTAATTCTCTCCAAAGCGTAACTGTCCTGATTGATAGGCTTCTCGGATTACATCAGCAGAAAATGTTTTGCTCACGGCAATCAACCACGCCGATTCTGGCTCTCGTCCCGCACGGCTTAAGGCCATACTTATTTGAGCATTAACACGTAACAAATTATCACTGATAGTGCACTCTTTCTCCATCATTTGACGCGCAACGTCACGGTTTTAAAACCACCAAAAAAACAATTGCCACCAATATCAGTACTGGGAATTCATTAAACCAACGGTACCAGACATGCGAGTGTTGATTTTGATCGTCCTTAAATTTTTTAACCAACACTCCACACCAGAGGTGATAGATCACCAGCACACCCACCAAACCGAGTTTTGCTTGAATCCAAAAACTCTCAAAACCCCATCCGCCAATTACCAACCAAAACCCTGTAGTTATGGTCAATAAGGCGCCGGGCATCATGATTCCATAAAACAATTTACGCTCCATGATTTTGAAACGATCCTGACTGAGTTTGTCAGTAGACATCGAGTGATAAACGAATAATCGTGGTAAATAAAATAAGCCTGCGAACCAGGTCACCATAAGAATAATATGCGTTGCTTTCACTATGCCCATCAAAACCGAATCTCCTTTTCTGGTTCGCTATGACGACAGTTTCTGTCGACAGTGATTGATCACCACATTTTGAAGACGAATTAAGTCTCCATGGAAAAAGTGTCCGGCACCAGGGAACACTGTCACGGGTATATGCTGTGGCCGAGCCCAATTCAGCACGTCAGACAGCAGCACCACATCGTCTTCTTCCCCGTGTAAGACCAAGGAGTCCTCAGGAACAGGCTCAACTTCAAATTTGCCCACCGCTGGCGCAATCAACACAACCTGATGGGGGCTTTTATCTTGTGCTGCACGAGCAACCACATAGGTGCCGAAAGAAAACCCTGCAAAAATTAAATGGCTTGGTTGAAATCTTTTCTCGGCGTAGCTCAATACCGTTTCGAAATCCTCAATCTCGCCTGCACCTCCATCGTAGACACCATCGCTATTGCCAACACCTCTAAAGTTAAAACGTACAGCGGTTAGGCCCAACGCACAAAATGCTTTTGCAAGCGTTTGCACGACTTTGTTATCAAAGGTCCCGCCGTATAAGGGGTGCGGATGAGCGATCAAAGCACAACCGACACTCGCAGCACTCGGCTCATTGACGGCGATTTCCAGCTTTCCAGAAGAACCCTCAATCAATAAACACTCTTCATTTCTACGGTTCAAATTTGCAATCGCTCCACAATCCGCCCGCCTACCAAGTGTTCATCGATAATTTCGTCAATGTCCCTCTCATCAATAAAGGTATACCAAACCTCTTCCGGGTAAATCACGATAACCGGACCTTCATCACATCGATCTAAGCAACCCGCCTGATTAATGCGTACACGGTCAGGCCCTGACATGCCGAGTGCTTTAATCTTTGCCTTAGCGTAATCCCTCAAATTCTGAGAACCGCGGTCATTGCAAGAGGTTCGGCCATCTGTGCGTTGGTTACAACAGAAAAATACGTGGTGCTGATAAAAGCTCATAAGCGATAAAATAGTTGATACTGGTTGTTTATAGATTATATCGGAGACAATACGTGATACTTGTAAAATATATATCGACGGTCCATGACTGAGGTAGATGTTTTTAATGGCGATGCGGATGGGCTCTGTGGCATCACGCAGCTTAGGCTGGCTCAGCCCAAGCAATCCGCAGTCGTTACCGGTGTAAAACGGGATAATGCGCTTTTAATGCAAGCGTCGCTTTCTGGCGTGAGCCAAGTAACGGTCGTTGATATTTCTCTGCATACCAATCTAGATGCGCTGAATAAGATGCTTGCTTCCGGCTGCAAGGTTGAATGGTTTGATCATCATCACCCTGGCGAGATCCCAAAGCACCCTAATCTGACCGCTCATATTGACACCGACCCCAACGTCTGCAGCAGCCTCATCATTAACGCTCACCTGAATGGTCAATTTCAAAACTGGGCCATCACTGGTGCCTTTGGAGACAACTTAGATCAAAGCGCTCGAGAACTCGCGGCGTCCGGCAGCCTCTCGACAACATCGATTGCAGTACTTCGAGAGCTGGGCAATTGCATCAACTACAACAGTTATGGCGAGTCTATCGAAGACCTACATTATCATCCTGAGGAGCTCTGCTATTTAATGCGACAGTTCGATGAGCCCCTAAGTATGGTCGCCGAAACCGAGGTGCTCCGAGTGCTCAAAAGTTTTTATGAGGAGGACTTAAGCCGCGCGCGTAAGGTGCTGACGCAAATCGTCAACAACGATGTGGCCATCGCTGTTCTTCCCAATGAAAAATGGGGCCGAAGAATTAATGGCATCTACGCAAATGAGCTGGCAAATAACTTTCCCAAGCGGGCCCACGCCGTACTTGTTGAAAAGGAAAATGGATATACAGTAAGTATCCGCGCACCCAAAAGTAACCCCACCAATGCGCAACAAGTCGCACTTAAATTCGAGACGGGGGGTGGCCGCCACGCAGCGGCAGGCATACAGCATCTTCCTAATGATCAACTGATTCGCCTCACGGAAGCATTAACGCGTCAGTACTTCTCATCATAAAAACAGTAGGTAACGAATCGTCGAACCATTTTAGTGACACCCAAAAAAAAGCCAGCCTAAAAGGCTGGCTTTTTAACCATGGAGATGGTGTGAAACTATTAATGACTTAATTTAGAAATCTATTTGAGATCTAAACATAACGGCTTCCTCGTTACCCACCGCAGCGACAATCGGTGTGTTGTAGTTGGTCTCAACGAGATTCAACATGAATCGAACTTTTTCGTTCGGGATCCACTTCACGCCAACCGTCGTCGTTTTAACCAAATCAGCACCTGTGTAGTTGGCGTCCGCTACAGCTTGGGCATCCCACTCTGACTTACGAATCCCGATTTCCCATGCGCCGGTGCCACCAGCCTTAGAATAAGGTGCGTTAGGCTTAACACCCTTCATACCTTTTAGGCTGTATGAGTTGGCGTAATGCTCACCAGTTATCATGTACGTTAAAGCCATATAACTTGCTTCAACCTCATCATTTTGCACTGGCGTTTCGACACTCACTGTCGTAACTTCACCCTGAAATTTAAACGGGCCCCTTGCCGCAACGTAACTCAGATTACTGTGGTCGCGCGAAAAATCGTTTGAGCCAGTAGCCAAGGTCCACGTACCGAACGTGTCACCTCTCGCCTCACCATCTAGGCTAAAGATTGTATCGCCGGTTGCACCGGCCCTGCTGCCTTTTGACGTAGAGTAGCCGACATGTGCGATTGTATCCTTACCGCCACCCATCACCTTCGCCGCGTTATACGCAGCAGCGAACATCGAGTCCTTTCCATCAGCCTCATTCCCACTTTCATCGGCGTTCTTACCTTCGCCGTTGTAGTAGCCGATTGAATAGAAGAACGTGTTCTTCACTGGCTCTCCAAAGAGTTGTATACCAATCTGTTTGCCCGGCTGGAGGCCATCCGCTACGGAACGCTCTAGGAAGTCAGTAAATCGCGAACTGGTGCCTTCCTCAAAACCTGAATAGAATTTTTGAGCACCAAAACGTGCGATAAATTTCTTGCTTGGTTTGAAATCAAGATAACCATATTCGAGTTCATTTGAATCTGGGTTGAAAGTTGCTTCCAAACCCCAAACCTCATCAATCGTCGCCTTCACCCCAAGATAAACCCGACGGATCGAGAAAGTGTCTTCTTCTAGATCATGGTTATAGTCATAGAAATCAGACTGAATTCGGCCTGCAAGCTGGAACGCGTTTTTGCCGTCTAAAGTTTCCCACTTGAATCCGCCTTTGTATTTACCTTTAAGTGAATTGGGGTCACCTTTATCCGCTTTGATCTCTTTATACTCAGCGTCATTGATCACGCCTTTGTCATAGAGTTTATCGATCAATGCATCATTTGCAGCAACACTACCAGTCATCGCGAATAATGCGCCCGCAACTGCAGTGGCTATAAGTGCTTTGTTACTTTTTGTGAACATTTACAATCTCCTAATGGATAATAGAAATCTTTCGTGCATAACCGAGCGAGCTCGAACTTACAAAAACGGCTCTCACACAACTCCGTTTCCGATGGATCGAATATTAAGACTCGGATATTACAGTTTGATTACAATTTTCAGTTGTCGTAAAAAATCTACAGCGGGGATAACTTAGAGTTGTGACAACGCCAAGGCCATGAGGCACAAGGCAAGCCCTGCGGTCGTCAATCCGAGGACTCTAACTTTGCGGCTGAGGTCTTTGATTTCCTCTTGATGCTCTTCCCGACCCGCCTCCGTGTCTTCTGACAAATAAGCATCAATCAGTCGCGGCAATCGTGGAAGTATCGCAGCCCACGAGGGCGCCTCTTTTTTAATCTGTTTGATCAGCCCCTTGAATCCCATTTGCTCTTTCATCCAGCTTTCGAGGTAAGGCTTCGCCGTCTTCCAAAGGTCTAAGTTTGGGTCTAACTCGCGACCAAGCCCCTCAACGTTCAGCAACGTTTTTTGAAGCATGACGAGCTGCGGTTGAATTTCTACGTTAAAACGTCTCGCTGCTTGAAAAAGATTCAAGAGTAATCGACCAAAAGAAATATCCTTAAGTGGTTTATCGAATATCGGTTCACAAATAGACCGTATCGTTGCCTCAAAGTCATCGATACGGGTATCTTTAGGGACCCAGCCCGCGTCAACATGTGCCTCTGCTACGCCGCGATAGTCACGCCTAAAAAATGCCAAGAAGTTCTGAGCCAGATAGTTTTTATCAACCTCAGTGAGTGTCCCCATAATCCCGAAATCAAGAGCCACATAACGCCCATCCAATTGCACCAAAATATTACCCGGATGCATGTCGGCGTGAAAGTATCCGTCTCGAAACACCTGAGTAAAAAATATCTCGACACCTGATGCAGCCAGTTTTTCTAAATCAATCTGGTTAGCTCTTAACTCATCAATTTTCCCAACCGGGATGCCTGACATGCGCTCCATTACCATGACATTCGTATGACAAAAATCCCAATAGATTTCTGGCACGACCAAGCTGGATGAGTCCTTAAAGTTACGACGCAGTTGACTCGCGTTTGCTGCCTCGCGCATGAGATCAAGCTCGTCGTCAAGATGTCGTCTAAACTCCGCAACCACCTCTCTCGGCTTGAGTCGTTTGCCGTCTGGAAGGATGCTCGCTAACGCCCACGCAAACAAATCGAGCAGGGCGATGTCGCGCCTAATCACAGAGGCGATGTCGGGTCGCAATACCTTTACGGCCACTTCCCTACCATCCATCAAAATACCAAAGTGGACTTGCGCAACCGAAGCGCTGGCGACCGGCTTAAGATCGAACTCCCTAAATATTTTTGACGTATCGCCCGCAAATGAGCGCTCTAAGATGTTCGAAACAGCCTCCGATGAAAACGGCGCAACTCTATCTTGCAGCAAGGCCAACTCATCCGCGATGTCGAGCGGAATCATGTCTCGCCTCGTGGAGAGCACTTGACCGAACTTAACGAATATAGGCCCAAGCTGCTCTAACGCAAGACGCAGTCGTACGCCTCTTGGACGAGACAGATCACGACTGAAAAATATTGTTCTTGTGACTCCTCGAAGAACGCGCAACGTGCGATTCGAAGAAGCAAATTCGTCAAGGCCAAATTGGATCGCAACCCAAAATATATACAGTGCGCGAAAAAACCTCATACGTTGAGGTTTTTCTGGTTGTCGTGTCGCGCTTGAATGACTTCGGCCACACGCTTCTCAAAACGACTCACTGCATCCGATAACTCATCCACCTCTTGAATAAACAGATCAGCACCCACCTTGGTAACCAACAGCCGCGATTCTTCGGTTAGATAGTCACTCAGTGACGACTTCATTGAGTGACGCGCACCACTTAACCAACGTCCGAACCCTCTCAAGAGCTCACCTAATCGATGGGCGATCACATCACCAAAGACTCGAGAAAGATCCTCTTCATAATCCCAGTCAATCTTACTCACGATGCGGGATAGGTCAGAAGCGAAATGTGCGTCACCTTCAATACGCACACCTCTCCAACCTAGCTCGCCCTCTTTGAGCCAATTAAGTGCGACGTCAGGACTTAGTTTTATGATTAAACTTGGCTGCTCGTCACCTGAATAGCGTTCAACATAACCCTCTTCATCTATACACACCACAATTGGGCCTAAAGGCGCCTCTACGCAAATAAGCTTGCCTCTATGGGCAGCAAGATCCTGTCGCGCTTCGGGCGAGCCTGCGAGCACGTGTTTCAAAAAACGTAATATCAACACTAAGGGCAGCATCATCACACCTTGAACCCTCGATGAACCGCAACCACACCCGCCGCAAGGTTAAAGTACTCAACCCGATCGAAACCTGACTCTCGAAACATATCCGCAAGCTCCTCTTGGCTCGGATGCATGCGAATAGATTCTGCCAGATAACGATAGCTATCCTCATCCTTAGCAACAAGTTTGCCCATGAAGGGAATAAACTTGAAGGAATATAAATCATATAGTTTCTCAAGCGGCTTCCATACCTTTGAAAACTCAAGCACGATCAACCTGCCACCCCGACGCGTCACCCGATACATCTCTTTCAATGCCTGCGCTTTATGCGTCATGTTCCTCAAACCAAAGGCCACTGTGACGCAATCAAAGTATTCATCAGGATAAGGTAGAGACTCAGCATCACATTGGCATAGAGGTGGCATTTTCCCCGCGTCCATTAAGCGATCTCGCCCGACGCTGAGCATCTCTAGGTTGATGTCGGTTAACCATAGTTCGCCTTCCGGTCCTATTTTTTCAAGGAACAGCTTGGATAAATCCCCTGTGCCCCCAGCGATATCGAGCACGCGCGAACCGGTTGTGACACCTGATAACTGCACCGCGAATCGCTTCCACAAACGATGCAATCCTCCAGACATAAAGTCATTCATAAGGTCGTATTGGCTTGCGACTGAACTAAAGACCGCCCCGACTCGCTTGCTTTTTTCTGATTCTGGGACTTTTTGGTAACCAAAGTGAGTGGTGCCAGATTGTTCGCTTTTCTTTGAATCCATGCCTGCGCCTTGAGAGTTAACCACGCGAAGCTCCATTTTTCTTGAGTCGCTCAAGATAGTCTGACCAGTTTTTTTCAAAATTATTTCCCAAGGACCATAAATAATCCCAAGAAAAAATACCCGTATCATGACCATCAGTAAAGGTCAATTTTAGAGCGTAATGGCCTACCGGTTCGATATGTTGAATGTTGACGTCCTTTTTTCCGACCTGCAGCACCTCTTGTCCTGGGCCGTGACCAAGCACCTCTGCCGAAGGAGAAGATACTCGTAAATACTCACAAGCCAGTATGAACTGGTCACCATTGCTAAACGCAATCTCAAGTGAACGAGTTTTTTGGTGGTGCACGATATCCGTAGGAATTAATGGAGTGGTGGAAGACTTAGTATTCAATTGAACCTCTTAGCTGTAATGCTTCTGTAACAAAATAGTCATAATATAACTGCGTGTACAACAAACTATAGCGAACAATTCAATGGCCGGTACCATTCTTATCGTAGAAGACGAGCCAGCTATCGCTGAGCTGATCGACCTCACACTAAAACGAAACGGTCATCAAACAATCTGCGCCGGATCAGTGGAGGAGGCGATCCGCTTGATTGACCATGCACTACCAGACCTCGCGCTCATCGACTGGATGCTGCCCGGGGCCAGCGGCATAGAGCTCATTAAACGACTCAGGTCAAATAAACGCACCCAATCCATGCCCATTATCATGCTCACTGCTAAAGCAGATGAGGCAGACAAATTAGCTGGTCTTGATACCGGAGCTGACGACTACGTCACAAAACCATTCTCACCCAAAGAGCTCGTGGCGCGCATAAAAGCCGTTTTGCGTCGCCGCGCGCCACAACTGACCGACGACATTGTAGAAACTAATGGGCTTCGAGTCGACCCTACCCAACATCGCGTCAGTCTTAACGGGGAGACGGTTCACATGGGGCCCTCAGAATTTCGGTTACTGCATTTTTTTATGACACATCCTGAGCGCGTCCATACTCGAACCCAACTTCTTGATCAAGTCTGGGGCGATCACGTTTTTGTAGAGGACCGTACCGTGGATGTTCACATTCGCAGATTGAGGCAGACGCTAGAACGCTCGGGCCACGACGATTACATCCAAACCATTAGAGGCGCCGGATATCGTTTCTCAAAACCGTAAACCCTACCGTTTCGAATTTGTTACCATTCGGAATAACACCTCACGAATGGGTACTCTGCACTCTTGCGACACTGGATCAACGCGCTCTCAACACTGATATTCCCAGCGATTGTCGCCGGGTTTGTTGCGCTGGTCTGGAATACGACTTTCGGCTTAATTACTCTCTGCATTTGGTTCTTTCTTGCCTTGTGGTCGGAACGACAAAATATTTCTTTTTTTGAATCATGGGTTAACTCACCCAAGCCAGGACCACTTCCAGCCGTAACCCCTCGCTGGGATCAAGTATTCAAAGGTTTGATTAAAATTCAGAAACGCCAACGGGCTTCAGAGGCGGCCTTGAGTCGCGCACTCGATCGATTTGAACAAGCCGCTCGGGCCCTACCCGATGCAGTCATTTTGTTAAATAACGCAAGTCAAATTGAATGGTGCAACACCTGTCTCTTATACACATCTCCGAGCCCACGAGACCTCTCTACATCTC
>CAJXPC010000028.1 GCA_913057845.1 uncultured Pseudomonadota bacterium | reverse complement strand
CTACACCTCTCTATTCGTCGGCAGCGTCAGATGTGTATAAGAGACAGGTTTTGAAACGCCTCCTGATCTGAGGAGCTAAAACCTAGCTCAATTAAATGGCGGGACGATGTTGGCATCGTCCCGCCATTTTCTGAGGCAAGATTTATAAAAGGTAACGATAAAAATAATGACTAAGAATAAAAAAACAGCGCTGACGTTGGCCACAATCGCTATCGTGTTTTTCTTGGGTTTTGTTATTCGTCGTGCGATGTATTAATGAAAATCTCTAACCTTGATTATCAAAACAAAAATCTGCTGCGCAAGCTGATTGTAGTTGCGTTGGTGATGTTTGCATTCGGCTATGCCCTGGTGCCTCTTTATAAAAAAATTTGTGAGGTCACGGGTGTGTATGACCTAATTAAGCCTGATGAAATAGTAAATACACAGGTTGATGAAAGTCGCACGGTTGTAATGGAATTTGACGCGAACACAAGGAGCGAATTGGGTTGGGAGTTGGTTCCTATAGAGTTTAAAATGAATGTGCATCCCGGTGAATTAGTGCATGCAACGTTTAGGCTGACTAATCCAACTGACACCGCGTTCGATGCGCAAGCTATTCCGAGTTATGGCCCGCAGCATGCGGCACAATATGTGAAGAAATTGGAATGTTTTTGCTTCACGCAGCAGACAATCAACGCACACGAAACTCGAGATTTTTCTGTAGTATTCGTAATCGATCCGAGTCTGCCCGCAGACGTTGGTACCGTGACGCTGTCATATACGATGTTCGAGATTGAAGGCACAATACGTGTTGGAGACTCTCTTGAGGAGGTTGATTTTCCGGCATCTAAGTCGTGATAGATTATTCGTGGATAAAAATTCCCTTTCAAGCAATTAGAGCTGTGTTGAGTGGGTTTGTTGGTATCGGTAAGCGTGGGGCTTTAGAGCGTGATTTGAGCGCGCTTCGGCCGCAACATGTGATTATTGCGGGACTAATTTGTTCGGTCTTGTTTGTCACCGGTGTGATTGCAGTGGTTAAGATAATTGTCAATTAGTAGACGTTTTCAAGCATTGTTTGGTGAATTTAAAATAATAAATTATTAAAGGGGAGTAACAATGAGCTCGCAGTCCGGAGGATATTATTTGCCAGAGCCCTCTTATTGGCCGATTATCGGTTCAGTCGGGTTGTTTTTGATGGCATTCGGGGCGGTATTAACCATAAACACTGTCTCAGGCGGAGGCTATGTGCTTTTAGCCGGGTCGCTAGTTATGGCTTATATGCTCTTTGGTTGGTTTGGCGCAGTTATTCGTGAGAGCGAATCTGGAAAATACAATAAACAGGTAGACATGTCGTTCCGTTGGTCAATGGGCTGGTTTATTTTCTCTGAAGTGATGTTTTTTGCGGCATTCTTTGGGGCACTTTTCTACATGAGGGTGCTTTCAATCCCTTGGTTGGCAGAGGGTGATACGGGATCACTTCTTTGGAGTGGGTTTTCGGCGACTTGGCCGACCGATGGACCCGGGGTGGAAAGTAAATTTACGCCGATGGGTGCGTGGGGGCTGCCCGCAATCAATACGGCGTTATTGTTGACGTCAGGTGTGACGCTAACGATCGCACACTGGGCGCTCTTAAAAGGTCAGCGCGCGAGGCTCAACGTGTTTATGTTCTTGACGATTGCCCTTGGCGTGACTTTTTTGGCCCTTCAGGTTGAAGAGTACATGCATGCGTATACTGAATTGGACTTGACGCTTGAGAGTGGGGCTTACGGTGCGACGTTTTACATGTTGACTGGATTTCATGGATTTCATGTCACGATCGGAACAATCATGCTTATCGTGATTTGGATACGCGGTATTCGTGGACATTTCAAGCCAGAAACGCACTTTGGGTTTGAAGGCGTTGCGTGGTATTGGCACTTCGTCGACGTGGTTTGGTTGGGACTGTTTATAATGGTTTATTGGCTATAATCATAGATTATTTAAAAAACCCACCTGTTACTAAACGGGTGGGTTTTTTTTTAGAGACCAGTCGGTGGAATGATGCCGAAATAATGTCCCGCCATCAGCAGAACAAAAAGCATAACGGATAGTCCAACTCTAAGTGTTAATGCTTTTACTGTTCCTTCTGTCTTACCTTTGCTTCGCACCAAGTACATCAGAGCAGATGCTAAACTTCCTAATATTACGAGTAAAAATAAAATTACGACTATTTTCATTGCACTTGACCTTACTTTTTTCGAATGTCTACAAAGATACCACACAGTATGCGTCACCCTAGTTGGATCATCACTATTATGGCCGTTATTACCCTCGGCTTAACATTGGCCGCGGCTTACTGGCAATTCCAACGAGCAGATTATAAACGTACGCTAGAAGCTCAGTTCATTGCTATGCAAGCCGAAGGGGTTGTAAACCTTAACAACGCTGTTGATCTTGTATCGGGTCTGGAGTTTCGGCGGGTAATCGCAACGGGAAAATTTGATGCATCACGCCGCATGGTACTAGACAATCGCATTCGTCGAGGCCAAGCAGGATACGAAGTATTGGTTCCACTCACGTTGGTTGATTCCAACGATATCGTACTCGTTAACTTAGGATGGATTCCGCGGGGTCGAGAATTCGGCCAAATACCAAAGATAGCAATGCCAGACTCGGTTGTCTCTGTAAGTGGGACAGCTGTTAAACCTGGCTTAGGTGCGCTGGAGTTATCTGAAAATGTTATTGCCGGTGATATTTGGCAGAATCTTGATCTAAAACGATATCGATCGTTATATTCACTTGACGTCCTCGACTATGTCATACAAGGTGACGCCGTTGAGGGAGTGACGAACATTTTTGAGCGAACGTGGTCCAGCCGTAGCTTTGGAATATTGAAGCATTTGTCTTACGCAGGGCAGTGGGCACTTTTTAGTTTTTTGACTTTATTTTTGTATATATACTATGGATTTATCAAACAAAACGAAACCCAAGAAAAATAGTTGGCTGGTACCATGGATCGTACTCACAATATGTGTCTTGCCAGTTATAGCTTCAACGGCGTTGTATTCCTTTTGGAAGCCGGACGGTTTTGTTAACAATGGTGATTTAATTGAACCCGTGCCGATATACGGCTTAGAGGTCCGCACATCTCAAGGAGACATTTTTTCTTTTGCAGACCTCTATGGTTTTTGGTCTTTTGTATCGATTGATGCTTCGAGTTGTGAGGATATTTGCGAGAAGAAGCTCTATCTCATGCGTCAAATACGACTTACGCAAGGGGCTGAAAAAGATCGACTTGAGCGATTACATTTTGTGTTGGGCGATAACCAATTGCCTAAAAAAATAACTGATGAGCATGAGGGCACTCGATTCATTACATTGCCAGATGCGAGCGAGCTTACTGTTTTTGGAGATTTGGAAGACGCTAAAAATTATATTTACTTAGTGGATCAAATTGGTAATTTGATGATGCGTTTTCCCGTCACAATTGATCCATCTCTGATGAAAAAAGATGTTAGGAAGCTATTAAAGATATCTAAAGCCTGGAAAAAAATTAATTAGTGAGTAATTCGCCCGCGCTATTGGTCAAATGGTAAACTTAGTTCTTTTTTATGGTTAGTCTGACAGGGATACCTTGAGCACATTAACGACATCGTTGTATACCCGTCTCGAAGATTATGTGAGGCTTACAAAACCTCGAGTAATCATGTTGATCGTCTTTACCGCATTTATCGGAATGCTTCTCGCGCAACCGACACTGGCTCCAGCGGAGATTTTGATCTATGGGTCTATTGGTATTTGGCTGGTTGCTGGGGCGGCAGCTGCGGTTAATTGCTTAATTGAGCAAAAAATAGACGCTGTGATGGCTCGTACTCGGGCAAGGCCGCTTCCGACTGGTGCCGTGACTGTTTTCGAGACTGTTGCGGTATCGCTTGTTGTCGGGGGGCTGGGTTTATTTTTGCTGTATGTTTTTGTTAATCCGCTGACAATGTGGTTAACCCTTGCGACATTTGTCGGTTACGCCGTCATCTACACCATTATTCTCAAGCCGTTGACGCCTCAAAATATTGTTATTGGTGGTGCGTCTGGAGCTATGCCGCCCATCCTCGGTTGGGCAGCAGTTACAGGTGAGGTGACCTACGAGTCTTTGTTGCTTTTCCTGATCATATTTGCGTGGACGCCCCCTCATTTTTGGGCATTAGCCCTGTATCGTCGAGAGGAGTATGCAAAGGCCGAGGTACCTATGTTACCTGTAACGCATGGGGTTAAATTTACTCAGTTACATGTTTTTCTGTACACCTTAATTTTACTTGCAGTCTCAATGCTTCCGTTCGTTGTTGGGATGAGTGATTGGTTATATGGTGTATCAGCTCTAATTCTTGGCCTTATATTTTTGTTTTACTCTTACCGTATTTGGCAGTATTACACTGATGAGGTCGCGAGAACTACGTTTAGATATTCAATTTTATACTTATCCCTGATTTTTTTGGCCTTGTTGTTAGACCAT
The DNA here is from genome assembly GCA_913057845.1 of uncultured Pseudomonadota bacterium. Lineage (GTDB taxonomy): Bacteria > Pseudomonadota > Gammaproteobacteria > Burkholderiales > Eutrophovitaceae > Eutrophovita. Next base: position 6,613 of record CAJXPC010000028.1, on the reverse strand, counting down.
TATCTAATTCTCTAATGAGTCTGTATTTTTCAATACCAAGTATTGCTAAGGCGGCAGTGTTTGTTGCGCTTATAGGGTTGATTGGTGGTTGTGATAAATCTACCGGAGGTCGCCCCCAATTCAATCACACAGACATTACTGGCGCTGATTTCGCACGAGAGTTTGAGTTGACAAGTCACCATGGCCAATCTGTTGGCTTAACTGATTTTAAGGGCAAGGTTGTTGTTTTGTTTTTTGGTTTCATGCACTGCCCTGATGTCTGCCCTACGACCTTGTCGGAGCTCAATGTCGTGACGGAAAGGCTTGGTGCTGATGCGAAACATGTACAAGTTCTTTTTGTTACGGTTGATCCAGAACGGGATACCTTAGAAAAGCTTGGCTCTTACATGGGAGCTTTTAATCCAGATTTCTTGGGTTTATCAGGTACCGCTGATGAGATTGCAACGGTCACTCAGGAATTCAAGGTGATTTATCAAAAAATTGAAGGCTCAATGCCTGATACCTATTCGGTAGATCATTCCGCAGGCACATATGTTTTCGATCGAGATGGTCGGGTACGTCTTTTTGTTTCATATGGAGCTAATCCAGATGAATTAACGAGCGATATTTTGCAATTGATCAAGGAGCCACTCTAAACGCGGCGGTGATAATTGGAGGTCAATTTTTTGAGTGAGGGTTTAAGCCTCGCTCATCGCAATTCGCATTTTCTTCATGGCCTGAGTTTCGATCTGTCGAATTCGTTCAGCAGAAACCCCGTATTGATCAGCCAATTCATGCAGCGTTGATTGGTCCTTTTCGTTAAGCCATCGTGCTTGAATAATAGCTCGGCTTCTTTCATCAAGAATCAACAATGCGGCGGTCAGGCCCTCACTTTGATTTTTTTCGAGTTGTTTTTCTTCAAGGGTTTGAGATGGATCCAAGTCTGGGGTTGGTAAATATGAGATTGGCGAATACTCATTGTCCTCATCCATGGACAGTGGATCGAGCGCGAGGTCGTGTCCTGACATACGAGCCTCCATTTCGGAGACATCACTAGTTTTAACGTTCAGCGCTTTTGATATCCTATCAATTTCATTGCTGTCGAGCGTGTCGAGATCAGATCGCATACTCCGTAAATTAAAGAAGAGTTTGCGCTGCGCTTTTGTTGTGGCGATTTTGACGATCCGCCAGTTCTTGAGTACGAATTCATGAATTTCCGCCTTAATCCAATGCATGGCGAATGATACAAGTCTGGCCCCATTTTCGTAGTCGTATCGCTTCACGGCTTTCATTAAGCCAATATTTCCCTCTTGAATTAGGTCTGCAAATGGTAGTCCGTATCCGTTGAACCGTCGGGCAATTGATACGACCAAACGCAGATGCGACATAACGAGGATCCGGGCGGCATCAAGATCATTCTCTTCTTTAAGTCTTTTCGCCAGGCTCGACTCCTCCTCCGCTGTTAGCAGTGGGATCTTATTCACCGCTTGGATATATAAGTCCAAGCTGGCGATTGGTGGCAACGTCGCTGATATAAGGGCAGTATTCATAATTTGTATCCTAACGTGTATTTTAGCACTCTGCTGCTGAGAGTGCCAAGCCTTCTAAAAGTTCTATTTTTAGTCCTAACATGCTGTTAAGAATCAATTTTTCTAAGATGATTGTTTGACGAGAGCCAGGCGCCGAGCAGACTGAGAGAGACGCTCAGAATCAAAGGTGCCGCCAGCGTGAGTAAACTGGGTTTGCGAATGAAAATACCCAGAGGTTCAAGCATTGGCTGTATCGATTTTAGCCCATACTTCATGCCTAAAAAGATAATAAATACGGCGCATAATCCACCAAGTAGACCTTGTATGAAGCCATAGTAGAGAAACGGACGACGTATGAATCGACCGGTTGCCCCAACCAGTCGCGCCACTTCGATTTCATCTTTACGGATGGTGATTTGTAATTGAATAGTTGTGAAAATACTCGCGACAAAGCCAAGTCCAATGAGAAGTACGACCAGCATGACGAGAATTTTTGATAATTTAACAAATGACTCGAGTTTGCCGGCCCAATCCGCATCAAACCTGACCTCCTCCACAAAAGTCCAATTCTCAATAATTTGAGCAATAGACAAAAGTCGTTGAGGGTCATTCTGGTTAGGTGTTAAAACGAACAGGTGTGGGATTGGATTGGTATCAAGGTTGGCAACTAATTCGCTAAATTCAGGGTTTTTCGATAATTCTGAGAGACCTTGTTCGCGATCAATAAACTTAATATCACCATCAAATAGTTCTTCGAGTTGTGTTTGAGCGGTTTTGACTGTCTCATCGGAGGCTTCGGTCGTCAGGAATACATTCAACTGAGTGGAGTTGTTTAGTTTTCTTGAAAATTGGTCCGCACCATCGAGCAGCATGTAGCAGCCCATTGGGATGGATAGGGCAATGCCCATACCCAGAATATGCAGCAGTGAGGTGATGGGTTGCCGAAAAAACCTGCTGATGCTGTCACTGAAAGCGCTGAACCTTATATAAAACCAATTCATTCCTGCAACTCTCCCTGCTTGAGCGAGATTATGCGGGCGCCTAACCCTTGAATCATAGCTGGATCATGCGTAGCGATCACTACCGTGACACCTACGCGGTTGAACGCGCGAAACATTGCCACAATGTCGGCGGCATACCCTGGGTCAAGATTCCCAGTTGGTTCATCTGCTAGCAATATCGCCGGTTTGTTGACGATGGCTCGTGCGATACATAACCGCTGTTGTTCTCCGCCGGATAGCGTCACAGGACTAAGGCCTTCTTTTTCGAGCAGACCTACTTTATCTAATGCAGCACGCACGCGTGTTGTTATTTCCGTCTTTGAGAAACCTGATATTAATAAGGGGAGCGCTACGTTATGAAAAACACTACGATCCAGTAGTAATTTATTATCTTGAAAAACAAAGCCGAAGTTTCGTCTGAGGTAAGGCAACGCCGACCGAGTTAAATTTGAGATTTTGGTCCCGTTAATTGCTATGGAGCCGCTGGTGGCCCTCTCGATGCCGCCAATGAGTTTCATGAGGGTTGATTTCCCGGCGCCTGAATGGCCCGTTAGAAAGACCATTTCCCCTTCTTGGATGGAAAGCGATACGTTTTTGAGGGCTTGGTGACCGCCAGGATATCGTTTTGATATTTGTTCAGTTTCGATCATTAAAGTTTGTGGTGATTTAATAAATCATTCTTCAAACATGGCATCGATGAAATCTTGAGCATCAAATGGTTGTAAATCATCGATGCCCTCTCCAGTGCCGATGTATCTTACAGGGATCGCGCGATAATCAGCAATCCCGAATAAGCAGCCACCTTTGGCGGTTCCGTCCAATTTTGTCAGCACTATGCTATCAATCCCTAGGGCTTTATCGAATGATTTTACCTGTTCGATCGCATTTTGACCGGTATTGGCATCAATCACTAACATTACTTCATTGGGTGACGTATCAATAGCCTTACCCATGACACGTTTCACTTTCTCTAATTCTGCCATCAAATGTTTTTGAGTTGGGAGTCGCCCGGCGGTATCGGCCAAGACAACATCAATATGTTTGGATTTTGCCGATTGAATGGCGTCAAAGATTACAGCAGCGGAGTCGCCGTTCTCTTGAGAAATTACACTGACTTGATTGCGTTCGCCCCAAATTTTAAGTTGCTCCTCTGCGGCTGCCCGAAAGGTATCTCCGGCAGCGAGTAAGACAGTTTTACCAGCACTTGCAAACTGTTTTGTGAGTTTTCCAATGGTTGTCGTTTTCCCTGCACCATTAACTCCGGCAATTAAAATAACGTAAGGCTCCCCAGGTTTTTCTATCACGGGTTCGCAAAGACGTTGCAGCAAACGGAGCATTTCGGACTTAAGCGCCGCTTTGACTTCTGGTCCTGTCTGGAGTTTGTCTCTTTTTACAATTGACTGAGTATTCGCGATAAGTTGTTCCGTCGCGGCTACACCGACATCACTGGTTATCAGGATTGTTTCGAGTTGTTCAAACAAATCGTCATCAATGGGACCATTCGATGAAAAAATTTGCGAGAGACGCTGGCCGAGCTTGGAGCGTGTTAGTGATAAGCTCTTAGCCCAGCTCTTTTTTGACGCAAGTTCTGAGGTGGCATTTGTTGAATCATCGGGGCTCTCAATGACTTTTGAAACTTTACGGGACTTTAGGAAACTAAACATTCTATATAGGACGAGTCAATTTGCTTTACGCGTTCATTAAGTGGTATTTCGAACCGATATTGTAAACTTTCGTTTGAGGTTTGACGGATGCCAACAGTTTTAATCGTCAAAGGTCATTCATTTAGGACATGAGATATTGATTTATATGAGAAAAAATCGGGTGAGAGAAGTGGTTTTTGTTATTGTGGCAACGTTGATGGCCCTCTCCTCAGCATTAGCCGAATCCAGCGTGCAGCCTGCCTTGTCGGTATTCCAGGATACGTTATCAAATGGTCTGAGGGTTATTGTTAAACCTGACCGTCGATCGCCAGTCGCTGCGGTGATGGTTTGGTATCGAGCCGGAAGTATGGATGAAGTGGGCGGTCGTACCGGGGTTGCTCATGTGCTCGAACATATGATGTTCCAAGGCACAGAGACGCTTGCGCCCGGGGAGTATGCGAAAAGGATAGCTGCAACGGGCGGGCGGTCAAATGCATTTACTTCAACTGACTACACCGGGTATTTGCAAGAGCTTCATAGTTCTGAGTTAGAGCTTGCGATTAAGTTGGAAGCTGATCGAATGCACAATTTATTACTGCGCGATGAGGAATTCAATAACGAGCTGCGCGTAGTGATGGAGGAGAGAAGGCAGAGAGTTGACGATAATCCGCGTGGGTTGCTCATGGAGCAGTTAGCCGCAACGATGTACCTCTCACATCCTTATAGGACTCCAATAGTGGGTTGGATGAACGACCTTGAGCACTTGACCCTTGAGGATGCGGCGGATTGGTATCGTCGTTGGTATGCCCCAAATAACGCGGCTTTGGTTGTTGCTGGTGATGTGGATCCTGCGGAGGTGGTGCGGTTATCCGAGAAGTATTTTGGCCCTATTAAGTCGCGACTGTTGCCTGTTAGAAAACCTCAGGAAGAACCGGGTCGCTTGGGTAGCCGAATGGTGACAGTTAGAGCAAATACAACGATGACGTCTCAAATTACCGCTTACCCAGCGCCTCGATTGAATGATATCGACATAGATTGGGAGCCCTATGCGCTTTACTTGCTGGCGGGGGTGTTAGATGGACATTCAGCTGCACGTTTGCATAAGCGTCTGGTTTTGGAGGAGGGAATCGCCCACTCTGTTAGTGTGAGTTATGATGGTTTAAGAAGGGGGCCGGGGGTTTTTTATGTGGCATTTACCCCCGTCAAAGACCGAGAGTTGAGAGATTTGGAAGCGGTTTGGCTTGATGAAGCCCTTAAACTTGTCACCCACGGTGTGAGTGAGGATGAATTAAATCGAGTAAAAGCTCAGGTAATTGCTGGTCAAGTTTTCTCGAGCGACTCGGTGCTTGGGCAGGCCAGCCGTATGGGACGGATGTGGGCAATTGGATTTGCTCCTAATGCCTCTGATGTTATCAATGAAAAGTTACGGGTGATTACTCCTGACCAGGTTCGACAAGTAGCAGAGAAATATTTGGTTGAACACCAAGCAACAATTGCCATCCTTGAGCCAAAGACATCAAAATAGAACGTTTCGTTGGAGCTTCAATATGCTGAGAATCAGTCGTCATACCTTCACTTCTCTAAGCTCCTATTCCAGGATGCTGGTCTTCTTCCTGTGTGTGCATGCTTTGAATGTGCATGCTCAAGCGCGAGAACAGTGGGTTACAGAATTTGGTACCAAAGTGATATTCATCCAATCAACCAGCTTGCCTATGGTGGATGTTGCGGTCGATTTTGTGGCTGGTGCCGCCTTTGATCCGGATGGTAAGGAAGGCTTATCCCGTTTAACGATGCGGTTACTGGACACAGGTACGCGACAGTATGATGAACATGCAATTGCGGAACGACTTGCTACGACGGGGTCTCAAATGGGAGGGAGGTTTGATCTGGATCGGGCTGGGATCACGCTGAGGAGTTTATCGTATGATGAGCCCCTCGGTCAGTCGGTAGATCTTCTCGCTGATATATTGTCCAATCCAATTTTTCCTCAAGAAGTGCTTGATAGGGAAATAAACGCGTCACTTGTGTCTTTGCGAGAGAGTAATACTCGACCAGCATCAATTGCCTCCCGGGCTCTCCATCAAACATTGTTCGGGGAACATCCATACCGATCCACCGGTGAGGGATCGGAACTGACGCTTCAATTGCTCACTAGAGATGACCTCGTTGGGTTTCATTCCCGATTCTACCGTGCGAGTAATGCAGTGATAACCATCGTGGGTGATTTGAATGAGGTGCAGGCGCGAGAAATAGCACAACAAGTGTCAGGAAATCTGCCCCAAGGGTCACTTGATAGAGAACGCCTAGCCGCGAATGCTCCGAGTGCTGAGGCAAAGGAGCTTATTATTCCTCATGAGGCCACTCAAGCACACATACGCATTGGGATGGTTGGGATACGGCGAGGAGACCCAGATCACTTGCCTCTGGCGCCTGTCTCTTATACACATCTGACGCTGCCGAC
>CAJXPC010000027.1 GCA_913057845.1 uncultured Pseudomonadota bacterium | reverse complement strand
GACTTCTTCTAGAAATGCCTCTCGTCCGAGGTCTGCACGCTTTTTACCCGTGAGCGCGAGTTGTCGTTCGACAACGAGTTGGGTGGCGATTCCTGCATGATCGGTGCCGACAACCCAGTTTGTTTTTTTACCATTCATTCGGTGGTAACGAATGAGGCTATCCATCAGCGTTTGTTGGAACGCATGACCCATGTGCAGTGTTCCAGTGACGTTCGGGGGTGGAAGCTGTATGCAGTAGGCCGGCGCATCAGCGTCGTCACCTAAGAACGAATCATCCTTGAAGAATCCATGTTGTTCCCAAGTGTTGTACCAATAGTCTTCGATGGACTTTGGGTCAAAAGTTTTTGCGAGCTCACTTGGGGTAACTTCGGGATTGGATTTGGTCGACATGGCTAAAGCTTTTTTACGTATCGGGTTGCTTAAATTCAGGCTACCATCGTACCACTAATTTTAGGAGGATCCATACCCTCTAGTCGGGTGCAGTACGCACTCAAAAACATATGGATGCGTCTTTTTTATCGACCTCAATGCGTTTGTTTTCGGCGTGCTAACCGTTACAGTTATTTTGATATCAAACTACATTTTATGTACTTTGATATCGTATCCGCGATCTCGGTACCACTTGAATCGCGCTCGCGCGCCCTCGATAGAAGGGGTTTGTTTGGTGACGATTTCCACTAAACGCTCAAAGGAGCTGAACTGAATGGGTGTGTCCGCAGTCAGGTTGATCAAAATGTCCAGATGGGCGCTGTCGTTGTCGTGACGTAACTCGAGCGATGTGAACTCTTTGGTCACGTCGTCATTGCCCTGTGTGTGCGGAATAAATTGAGTGGGCTGATGCGACCAAAGATACTCAGAGACCATTTTTGAATGGGCTGCATCTCGTGTCGCAATGCAGGCCTTTCGTTTTACCTTCAGTGTCTTTTCCGCAAGCTTTGTGAGAAATGATAATTCGTCAGACACTTCTGTATAAAATATGATCTCAGTCATTGGCGCACAAGCTTGTACCGACTCATTGCGATGGCGTGCGGTTTAAGAGAAACTCACACAGTAGGGGTACAGGCCGACCTGTTGAGCCCTTCTCTTTGCCAGACACCCAAGCCGTTCCAGCAATGTCAAGGTGAGCCCATGGGTAACTGGTTGCAAATTCCGCCAAGAAACATGCCGCTGTGATGCTGCCCGCTGCTCTGCCGCCAATATTTGCTAGATCTGCAAAATTACTGCTCAGCAACTTGGTGTAGTCATCCCATATCGGCATGCGCCATACGCGATCCCAAGACGTAGTGCCTGCCTGGGTGATTTCATCGGCCAGCTCATCGTTGTTGCTGAAAAGCCCCGACGCGACTTTACCGAGTGAGACGATGCATGCGCCGGTTAAGGTCGCCACGTCAATGGCAGCCGCAGGGCGGAGTTTTTCTGCGTAGGTTAATGCGTCACACAACACGAGCCGGCCCTCGGCATCGGTGTTGAGTATCTCTATTGTTTTCCCCGACATGGTGGTGACCACATCCCCAGGACGCGTCGCAGTGCTGCTTGGCATATTCTCCGCGGCGGCGATGAGCCCAACAACGTTAATCGGTAATTTCATTTCTGAAATAGCAAGCAGTGTTCCGATAACACTGGCCGCGCCGCACATGTCGTATTTCATCTCATCCATCTCGCCCGATGACTTGAGTGAAATGCCGCCGGTATCAAAGGTGATGCCTTTGCCGACTAATACGACGGGGGCATCTTTTTTCTTGCCCCCGGAGTAGGTTGCATGGATCAACTGCGCCGGCTCTTTGCTGCCTTGAGATACGGATAAAAGTGCGCCCATCCCGAGTTTTTTCATGTCAGTCTCGGACAAGCGTTTCACCGAGAACTTGTTCAATTTTCCCAATTTGGCAGTGGTTTCAGCAAGAAATGTAGGGGTGCATACGTTGGCGGGGAGGTTGCCGAGGTCCTTCGCTAAATTCATCCCCCTTCCTATGGCGCCACCCTGCGCGAGGTGCACCCGATCACTGTTAGTATTACTGCCTTCAATAGATATAGAGACTTTGGTGGGAAAGCCTGAAGATGATTTGCCGTCGAGAACCGTTTTCCTGAGTTGATATTTGTAGGCAACACTCGTGCCAACGGTAGCTGTTTGACGAATCATCCACGCCCTACTCACGCCTCGGGCTTTAAGCTCAGGAAGATACAAAGTGATTTCCGTTTCCCCTGTTGCCCGCACTTTTACAAACATGTTTTGAATGGCCTGTATGAACTCTACTTTGCATTTGTTGCTTCCGAGCCCAATCACTAATATTGTTTTAGATTTGGTCCCCGGCAGATTGGTCAGCTCTAAGCTATCGCCGACCTTACCTGAGAACCTTCTGGCTTTAAGATTTTGGAGTAATGTCCCGCGGCTGACTGTGTTGATGGTTTTTGCTGCTCGGGTGAGCGTTTGGCCCTCGAGCACACCAATGACGAGATAGGAGCCTACTGTTTCCGGAGATTTAGAGGTTATGCTAAAGTTCATCGATTCATTCCTTCTTGGATAATATAAGAGCTATCAGTCTCGCCGCATGAGCGTTCTGCTAGGGTATCTGACCTTGATATGTCAATTTTTTCTAGAAACATTGTAAAAGAATATTCGATCACATGGGGGGTCATTTTCGTAGCCCTATTGCTGATTGTGTTTGTTACCCAATTGGTTCGATATCTTGGTTACGCAGCGAACGGCTCTGTGCCCTTTGGATCGGTGTTGATGCTGCTATCACTTGGCAGCATCAAAAATCTGCCGATTTTGTTCTCATTGAGTATTATTTTGTCGGTTACGTTAAGTCTAAGCCGGTGGTATCGTGACTCCGAGATGGTGATTTGGGTTTCATCTGGGAAATCTATTTCATCTTGGGTGCAGCCGACTTTGGTATTTGCAATACCTATTGCCATCCTCATTGCGGCATTAAGTTTATATATAGCGCCATGGGCCGACCAACGCTTGGAGGCAGAGAAGCAAGCGCTTGACGTGAACGACAATATTTCAACGCTTTCGCCAGGCGTGTTTCTTGAGTCAAAAAATGGCTCAACCGTTTTTTTTGTGGACAGCCTTGATTCGACTGGACAGCTATTAGGTGGCATTTTTATTTTTGATCGAAATGGTAATGAGGATTCAGTGACCAGTGCGAGTCGAGGCCGGCTAGAAGAATCGCAAGAGGGGATCAGTTATTTAGTGGCCCAGGATGGTTACCGTTATACCGAGTTCGCTAAATCGCAGGAATTTGACGTGACTCAATTCTCAACGTATGGCGTGAGAATGGATAAAGCGCTACCCCCAAAACCTCATGTCCATTTGAGTGGAAGATCGACGATGTCATTAATCGAAGAGGCCTCACCTCAAAGTTATTCCGAGATGATATGGCGCCTCGGTTTACCCTTTAGCGCGATACTGTTGGCGCTCATCAGCATCCCAATTTCGTTCGTCAATAATCGAGGCGGTCGGTCATACAGTGTGGCGGTTGGTGTTTTATTGTTCCTGTTTTATAAAAACGCACTGGGTATTGCCCAAGCTCAAGTGTATCAATCCAACTGGTCTGTATGGGTAGGACTTGTCCTGCCGCACTTGTTTGTCTTGACCATTTTCATTCTGTTGCTTGCCATCCGCACCGGCGCATGGAAAACATTTTTTGTGGCCAGGAGGGCCGCATGAAGACGCTTCGAAAGTACGTCATTGGTGAGACGCTTATTGGCATTTCGTCAACTTTAGGTTTATTTGTGGTGCTGTTTTTCTTATTTGATCTCGTTCATGTTCTTTCTGATGGCGGGCAATTGGCCACAGGGCTTGGGATGGTCGTACTCCGGTCGGCATTGGAAATACCATCATGGATTTACGAGTTAGTGCCACTTTCTGCGCTCACGGGCTCACTCATTGTGCTTGCTCGATTTTCTTCTAACTCGGAATATGTTGTGATGCGTAGCTCGGGGATGTCACTGAAAAATTTGGCTTTAATCCTCTCAATTGTTGCTCTGATTGCGTCGTCTATAACACTCATTGTCGGTGAGTTGGTGATTCCCAAGACACAAAAAATGCTTCAGACCATTGATGTGAAGACTGGATCAGATCAACACGTGGTCGCTCAGACATTTCGTTCCGGGCATTGGATTAAGGATCGAGACCGAATTATTAATATCACGAGGTTGACTAAAGATTTTCAGTTGTCTGGCATTTTGATCTTTGAATTGAACGCTGCAGACCGCGCTGTTACGCGGATCATAAAAGCCTCGGGCGGGTCGATAAAAGATGAAAATTGGGATCTTCGCGATGTTCGCGTGACGGATGTCTATAGTGATCGGCTGGTCCGGTCGAAGCACTCGACCATGAATTTAAACACGTACATTAATCCTCAAATTATAAATTCTTTATTGGCTGGGGAGAGTAATCTGACGTACCTTGAATTAGCGCATTATATCGAGCACTTAGAAAATAATGGTGAGGATGTTTACCGATATAAATCCGTACAGTGGGCAAAGATTGGTCATTTGGTCACCGTTTTTTTATTGATATTGATTGCTCCAACGTTTGTCGGTTTTGAGAGCCGTGGGCGACACGCGGGGTTTTGGATTTTTATAGGTTCATTGTCCGGTGTTGGCCTCTATTTTATGAATCAATTGCTGAAATCAATTGGTACGATTGCCCGTTGGCATCCGGCCACTTACACCTTTATCCCCATTGTGGTGATATTAATGATGGCTTACTGGTTCGTCGCGAACCGCGAGAAACGATAACTTTAACTGAAGCGTTTCTTCCCCTTGTCTGTTGCTGTAACTAGGGTGCCAAGTATTTTGTCATGGGGTAATTGATTATCTTTGGCGGCGAAGAGTAAAGCTGGGCCGATGAGGGTTAAATTAAATACGATGGATAAAATCATTCGTTTAGCAGCAGTTGCGGCTGTAATTGGTGTTCCCGTTCGGCTTAAAATTTTAAGCCCCCAAGCTTTTTGAGCCAGGCTTTGTCCTGATGTGGTCCAGCATAAAATATAGTATGCCGAGACGCCCAAGAGTATCGTTGTTCCAACGACAGATCTCAAAAGGTTCAAATGTGTCGATCCAAGTATGGCGGTTGTTATAAATCCGATTGTGAAGATTAGGGCTACGGTAGTGATGCACTCGTATCCCAGTGATCCCAGTTGTCTTCCCCTGGTCGGCGTTTGTATTCGATTGGTGTGTGTTTCGGGTGAGCTAAACATTTTTTGAGTATGTGTTCTTATGCGATGTCTTATTTTACGGATTGTATGGCTATGGTGGGTGACGTAAAAATAAATAATCCGGTAAAATCAGACCTTAAATGGCTCAAACTGATTTCACCAATCACTTCCTCATCGCCATGCCGCGCATGGTAGACCCGTATTTTTCTTCCTCGATTGTTTATATTTGTCAGCATGATGATCATGGTGCGCTGGGGTTAATTGTGAATAAGCCTGTAGAGAAAGATGTCGGCGGTTTGTTTATGAGGCATGGCATCAGTATGAAATACCATGACCTTGGAAACCAGAATGTGCTTTTTGGCGGCCCCGTCGATCCGGATTGCGGCTTCGTGGTTCATCGTTACTCTCGTGATTGGAACTCGACCTTAAAGGTGACTCAGGATCTTGCATTGACGACCTCGGTGGATATTTTAGAGGATCTAGGTGGGGCAGAGGTGGGTCTTGATAGTGGTGTACTCATATCTCAGGGATGTTGCGGTTGGTCCCCTGGACAGCTGGAGGGCGAGATAAAGATGAACAACTGGTTGACTGTGCCCGCTGAGCCAACCTTGATGTTCCAAGTGCCTATTGAGCAGAGGTATGATGGGGCGCTGTCGCTCCTTGGGGTCAGCGCAGATCAGATTTGCATGATGTCTGGGCATGCTTAGGGTGCCGTACTTTAAAGTCCTTCCACACAGGCTATTGGAACGCTATGAGCGATCTGTTTTTAGCATTTGATTATGGGGAACGACGTGTCGGCGTTGCAATGGGAGACGCGTCCATTGGCATCGCTCATCCGGTTAAGACTATTGCCTATAAAACGTCGCGCATATTGATGGGCGAAATTGAATGTATTGTAAATGAATGGAATCCAACAGCGCTGGTTGTTGGGATGCCTCGGCATGATCAGGATAGACCACACCCCTTAGAGAAGAGGGTCAATCGTTTTTGTAAGACACTCGAGTCTAGATTTAAACTTATGGTGCATATGATTGACGAGAGTTACACTTCCTTTGAGGCGGATCAATTTCTTGTTGCCAACAAGTTAGGTTGGGAGAAAAGAAAGAAAGTGATTGATATGGTCGCGGCCCAATTAATACTCGAGGATTTCTTTTCTACGTCCCTAAAAGAGGCTACAAATCTTGCTTGAGGCAAAAAAACTCGCTGATTCGCTCTTTCGGCAAGTAAGGAGTGCGCTCGACGACCGTACGATTTTAATCGGAATCCAGGATGGAGGTTCGGTGGTTCTTGATTATCTTATTAATCAGTTAGATTGTGATGTGATTGCCGCTTCGGTGGATGTTAGCTTTCATCGTGATGACTTTGAGATTCGTGGTGTGGCAAAAAGTAAACAGAGTACGTCGATTGATGTGGATATCAATGGGCGCCACGTAATTTTAGTGGACGATGTTGTGCAGTCAGGCAGAACGGCTCGAGCCGCCGTCAATGAGCTCTTTGATTTTGGCCGACCTCAGACGGTACGATTAGCTGTTTTGGTCGACCGAGGTGGGCGTGAATTGCCCATTGAGCCGCAATTTGTTGGAGGACTTGTGGATATTCCGAAAAGCCAACAAATTGAGGTGCGATTAGATGAAAGTGGGGGGCTTGTAATCGATGTTGATTAACCGGATTGGGGCTGCTTTGTGAACGACAGTATACAAATGAATGCTAATGGAACGCTTCGGCATCTGCTGTCTCTGGAAAACTTACCTCGCGAAGTTATCACTGAGATACTTGATCGTGCGGAATCTTTTTTGTCTGTTGGGACCCGTAAAGCAAAGAAAGTGCCTGTCTTGCGCGGACGGTCAGTATTCAACCTATTTTTTGAAAACAGTACCCGCACTCGAACTACCTTTGAAATAGCGGCCAAAAGACTTTCAGCAGATGTTGTTAATTTAGATATTGCAACGTCATCGCAAAGCAAGGGTGAAAGCCTGCTTGATATGATCGATAACCTGGTCGCCATGCAGGCTGATATGTTAGTGGTTCGTCATTCTCACAGTGGCGCTGCACACATGATTGCGGAGCATGTGCCCAAGGGCGTGCACGTCATCAATGCGGGGGCTGGGAGCCATTCGCATCCCACTCAAGGACTGCTGGATGCATTCACCATAAGACATTTTAAAAAGGATTTTAGTAAGTTAAAGGTGGTGATTATTGGGGATATCCTTCACTCTCGTGTCGCGCGCTCTCAAATTCATGTGCTCAAAGCGCTTGGTGTCCCAGAGGTGCGTGTCGTTGGTCCCCAAACGTTGGTCCCCGAGTCCATGTCAACAATGGGGGTTAAAGTCTATAACGACGTCGAGTTGGCTCTAGATGGTGTGGATGTTGTTACTGCGCTTCGGCTCCAAAATGAGCGTATGGAGGCTTCACTGGTCCCTAGTGCTCAAGATTTTTACCAAAATTACGGTCTGACAAAAGAGCGCTTGGCTCTGGCTGACCCTGAGGCTATTGTGATGCACCCTGGCCCGATTAACCGTGGAGTGGAAATTGCATCAGAAGTTGCTGATGGAGGGCAATCAGTCATTCTTCATCAGGTCACTTTTGGTATCGCTGTGCGGATGGCCGTGATGTCTTTGTTGGTTGATTCGTAATAAAAACCTTGATTACAGTTCGTCGAGTTGTCAGAGAAATTCATAACGTATTTATTACCACTGACAACCGGATACCCATTCTCAAATCGACACTCAATGGGTGACGCAGTAATGCTCTAGTGTTTGACGCATATGTTGTTGGTGGGAAACTAATTTACGCGCTAGGTGACCAACACATTTCTTTGTAGTCTTAATCTAAATAATAAAACAGGTGGAATCGCCATGATGAAACATAATCCGCTCTGCAATTTTGCGGGCTTACCTCGATTTTCTGAATTTCAGGTGGGGGACGTTAAGCCCGCGATCAGTTCTCTGCTAGACCAGGCAGAAAAAATCGTTGGGCAAGTTTCCTTGCAGCAAGAGAGTACGTGGGATAACACCGTAGAGCCTTTAATGAGGAGCATGGACCAGCTCAGAAGAGCCTGGGGTCAAGTGGGACATCTGAATTCAGTCATCAGTTCTGAGCCATTGAGGTCTGTATACAATGAACTGTTACCTAAAGTGACTGAATTTTATTCTCGATTGTCTCAAAACAAAAAAATATACCAATGCTTCAAAGATGTTTCTGCTGCGCAGAAGCCATTGCTGAGCCAGGAGCGGAAGAAGTATCTTGACAATGAACTCAGAGATTATCGGCTGAGTGGTGTCGATCTGGGTGAGCGTGAGCAAAACAGATATCAAGATTTATCGAAAAGGCTCGCCTCGTTATCAGCACTATTCAGTGATAACGTTCTGGATGCCACTGACGATTATGTACTCAATGTTGAAGAACGTTCTAGATTAGAGGGTTTGCCCGCTGCGGTACTCTTTGAGGCCAAGGCGAAAGCCAGTTCTTTAGACCAAGAGGGGTGGTCATTTACGCTAAAGGCACCTTGCTGGATCCCGTTCATGGAGAGCTGCAGGGACCGTTCTCTTCGAGAGGAGATGTACCATGCGTACGTGACCCGAGCGTCAGAATATGGCAATCAAACATTTGATAACTCAACAACAATCGTCGACATTCTGAGCGCCCGTCACGAAAAAGCAAAGCTCCTTGGCTTTGATAGTTATGCACACTTATCATTCGCGACAAAAATGGCGGCTGAGCCGCAACGCGCGTTGGATTTGATGGCAGAATTGTCTGATAGAGCACGTCATCGTGCTGTGTCAGAATTACAAATGCTCAGTGATTATGCGTCCTCCCACTTAGGGATGCAGGACTTAATGCCGTGGGATATAAGTTTTGTTGCGCAAAAAATAAAAGAAGAACGGTATTCATTTAAAGATGAAGATTTAAGGCAGTATTTTCCCTTGAGAAAGGTCGTGGAGGGATTATTTGATTTGTTAGAGGACCTCTACGGTATTTCCGTGGTGGATGAGAAAACCAAAGCTTGGGATCCGAATGTTAAGCTGTTTGCTGTTAGTGATCGGGCTGGGAGTTTGCTGGGATATTTTTATATGGACTTGTTTGCCAGAGATGGCAAAAGACCAGGAGCGTGGATGGACGACGCAATCGGACGATGGAAAACGGAGCAGCATACGCAACTTCCAGTCGCCTATCTCGTGTGTAATTTTCCATCGCCAAGCGCTGAAGCATCCGATGCTTATTTAAGTCATGGTGAAGTTGAAACATTGTTCCATGAATGTGGACATGTTATGCATCACTTGATGACGCAAATTGATGAAGTAGGCATTTCGGGTATTAATGGCGTGGAGTGGGATGCGGTCGAGTTGCCCAGCCAGTTCATGGAAAATTTTTGTTGGGACTGGGGCATTATTAAAAAGATCTCGAGTGATGTTTCAGGGCAAGGACATATGCCAGAGAGTCTATTTAAGAAAATGGTCGAGGCGAAAAATTTTATGAGTGGGATACAAACACTGCGTCAGGTTGAGTTTTCGGTGTTTGACCTGCGTATTCATTTGGGCGAGCCACCAAAGAATCCTGAGGAGGTGATGGGATTGCTGGACGATATTCGTAAAGACCTTTCGGTGATTCCCGTTCCACCTTACAACCGATTTCCTAATAGCTTCTCTCATATATTCGCTGGAGGCTATGCTGCTGGTTATTACAGTTACAAGTGGGCGGAGGTTCTCTCCGCAGATGCGTTCGGTATGTCTCAGGAGGAATCGATGTCTTTGTCTGATATCGGGACGCGGTTTTTGGGTGAGGTCATTTCTCAGGGTGGACTGAGGTCTTCTTTGGAAAACTTCATACAGTTTAGAGGTAGAGAGCCAACGATTGACGCGCTACTCCAGCATACTGGACTAATTGAGGCCGTACGCTCCCCTGCGTAGGTCGTGTGCATTTCTATTGTTGATGTTGGTGGACGAAAGGTTTGAACTATGAGTTTAGTAACTTGGAATGTGAATTCTTTAAAAGTGAGGCTGCCTCATCTTCATACCTTGTTGCAGGAATATACCCCGAGTGTTGTGTGTCTTCAAGAAACGAAAACAGAGGATCGGACGTTTCCAAAAGAAAGCATTGAGCAGTTGGGTTATTCGGTTATTTATCATGGACAGAAGACCTATAACGGGGTGGCGATACTTTCCCTTGAGCAAATGTCTGATGTTCATATCGGCATCCCTGACTTTCAGGATGACCAAGCTCGAGTCATCGCGGCAACCAGTGCTGACGGTGTTCGAGTGATTAACGTTTATGTGCCGAACGGAGACTCGCTCGAGTCCCCGAAGTTTCAATATAAACTCAGTTGGCTACGTGCATTCGTTGACTATGTGCGACGAGAAGTAACGTCTTACTCTTCGCTTGCGATTTTAGGGGATTTTAATATCGCACCTAAAGAAGAGGATGTTTATGACGCCGACACCTTCCGTGAGAAAGTATTGTGTACGACGCAGGAGCGTGATTTATTTCAAGAACTCTTGAGTCTGGGGTTTCATGATGGGCTCGATGGGTTTTTGGGAGAGCAAGACAGGTTTACCTGGTGGGATTATCGAATGAATGCGTTTAGACGTAAACTTGGTTTGAGGATTGACCACATATTAATGTCGGAAAGCGCTCACCAGGAATGCGTTTCAGTTGAGGTGCTTAAGTCATTCAGGAAGTTAGAGCGGCCATCCGATCACGCGCCGGTTATAGCCAGCTTCAAATGATGGGTCAAACCTAAATTGATAGGTGTTTTGCCCGATGAGTCGCAGTTACTTTTTGTCGAACGACAGGTCAAGCTCTGATATTTTCCGGGCAATTGTGTTTCTTCCGATTCCCAGTAAGTTCGCGGCTTCTATCTTGCGACCAGAAGTGAATGTTAGTGCTCTTGATATCAGTGCTTTTTCAAAAGTTTGGGCTGTCTCTTATACACATCTCCGAGC
>CAJXPC010000026.1 GCA_913057845.1 uncultured Pseudomonadota bacterium | reverse complement strand
CTACACCTCTCTATTCGTCGGCAGCGTCAGATGTGTATAAGAGACAGGTCGTAAGTACTTTACCAGTGCGGTATGCCAGGATTTACCGTCTTTGTATGCGGCGAGGGTGGCGGTATAGCCTAGAGCCCCAACATGATGAACGATGCCGTTCATCACTTTTTTTAGTTTATTTCTTAACGTTGTATTTTTCACAACGGCATACGCGCAACCTAATCCTGGCATATTAAAAGTTTTACTCGCAGACAACAGTGTTACTGAAATATCCGCAGCGTCGGGTAGGTTTGCAGTGACTGTGTGGGTTTTGTCTTCGTCCAAGATTAGACCCGCATGGATCTCATCTGAAATTATAGTCAGATTATGTTTGTGGCAAAAGGCCACTAACTCATTGAGTTCCTTACTATCCCAAACGCGTCCAGTTGGGTTGTGTGGGCTGCAGAATAAAAAAGCTTTTGTTTTGTCTGTGACCGTTTTTTCCAGTGCATCAAAATCCATCGCCCACTTTGTTCCGCTCCAAACTAGAGGTGCGGTAATGGTTTCGCGATTGCCGTAAGTTGGTGCAGATAGAAAAGGTGGATATATCGGTGTATTTGAAAGAATCGTATCACCTTCTTCGGCGAACGCACGGCTAACAACGTTGAGTCCAACTACCAAGCTCGGTAACCAGATAATCCAGTCTGTATCGATGGCCCAATTAAATTCGGTCTTTAGGTAGGTTACAACAGTTGAAGATAATTCTGCGGGTGGTTGGGTGTACCCATAGATGCCGTGATTAATGCGCTCCAGTAGTGCGGACTTAATGCACGGCGCCGTTTCAAAGTCCATGTCAGCAACCCACATGGGTATGATGTCTGGACGATCATATTTAGTCCATTTACTGCTGGACGTATTCGTTCTATCAATAATTTTGTCGAATTCAAAGGTCATATTTTTTAATGAAAATCTCTTGACGTTGTGGTGAGTTTACCAAGAAGAGGTGAGTAATCGATTAATTTTTTTGCGATGAGGTGAATGACTTCACCGTCCCTTTCGACATGTCCCGAAACAACCATTAGTTGAGCATTCATCAGTATTTGACGTTGTTCGGAGGCAATTCGGTTCCAGATCACCACATTCGTATACCCCGTTTCATCCTCGAGAGTAACGAATACCACACCACTGGATGTGCTGGGACGTTGGCGGGAGGTGACGATTCCTGCTGCGCGAACCGATTGTCCACTTCGAAGTGTTTTGATCTTCTCGGCTGTTGATATTTTCCTTTTGTTGAGTTCTGATCTGAGTAAGTGCAGCGGATGTTCCCGCAAGGTGAGTCCTAGACTCCTGTAGTCAGCAACAATATTTTCACCCTTTGTCGGTGTGGGTAAGTTCAGAGACTCCTGCGTGCTTGGTAAGTGGCGAAATAGCTCGGGTGGGTTTAGGTCCAGTCCACGTGCCCACCAATTTGCTTGATGTCGATTTCCTATTGCACTTGATAAGGCATCAGCACCAGCGAGTGCGCGTAAGTCTTTTTTATTTAATCCTGCGAGCCTTACAATTTGATCCACTGTTAAGTGTTCCGATCGATGAGTGACAATCCTGTGTGCCGCATCGCTGGAGAGTCCCTTAATCATATTCAGGCCCAACCGAATAGCAGGCTTATCCGTATTGGGGGTGCGAGTCAAATGACACTCGTGATGACTGAGTAGTATATCTACGGGCAAGATCATTACTTCATGACGTTGTGCGTCTTGAATCAATTGGGATGGTGCATAAAACCCCATCGGTTGGCTGTTGAGTAGTGCGCAGGTGAACGCTGCTGGTTCGTGGCATTTGAGCCAGCTGGAGACATAAACCAGGAGGGCGAAGCTCGCTGAGTGGGATTCTGGAAACCCATATTGCCCAAAGCCGAGAATTTGCTGGAATATTTGTTTGGAAAATTCTTTGCTGTACCCACGAAGTTGCATTCCTTGAAGGAGTTTTTTCTCAAGGTGTCCTAGACCACCGTTACGCTTCCAAGCCGCCATGGAGCGTCTGAGTTGATCGGCTTCGCCAGGCGTAAATCCTGCAGCCACAATAGCGAGTTGCATCACTTGTTCTTGGAATATGGGCACACCTAAAGTTCGTTCTAAAACTTTTTTAACCTCGGCAGAGGGGTAGGTGACGGGCTTTTTACCCTGACGACGTTGCAGATATGGATGAACCATGCCGCCTTGAATAGGGCCAGGACGTACGATAGCGACTTCAATCACCAAATCATAAAAACACTTTGGTTTTAGTCGAGGCAGCATCGACATTTGTGCTCGAGATTCGATTTGGAAAACGCCAATGGTGTCTGCCTTAGATATCATTTCGTAGACTTTTGGGTCTTCTGGGGGGATATCAGATATGGTGAAGGTTTTGTGGTGCCACTCTTCAATAAGGCGCAGTGAGCGACGAATGGCGGAGAGCATGCCCAGTGCTAAGACATCAATTTTGAGTAATCCCAGTGCGTCTAGATCATCTTTGTCCCACTGTATTACGGTACGGTTTTTCATGACCGCATTTTCAACAGGGACTAATTGAGTCAGAGGACCTTGTGAAATTAAAAACCCGCCAACATGCTGGGATAAATGTCTTGGAAATCCGGATAATTCCTGAGTGATATAGATGAGTTGTCGAATTGTTTTGGTGTTTGTATTAAACCCGGCTTCCTTGAGTCTCTCAGATCGGCTCGATTTTTGGTCCCACCAGCTGAAATTATTAGAAATACGATTAATTTGTTCTATATTTAATCCCAGTGCTTTACCAACATCTCTGAACGCACTTTTAGGTCGATAAGTGATGACCGTTGCGGTTAGTGCTGCTCGATCTCGACCATACTTATTGTAGATATACTGAATGACCTCTTCTCGACGATCATTTTCAAAATCGACATCAATATCAGGTGGTTCGTGTCGCTCTTTAGAGATAAATCGTTCGAATAACATTTCTGAGCGGTTAGGGTCTACCTCTGTGATACCTAATACATAACAAACCGCAGAGTTTGCCGCGCTACCTCTACCTTGAAATAAAATGCCTTGGGATCTGGCGTGGTTGGTGATATCAAATACGGTTAAAAAATACGGTTCATAGTTCAATTCGTGAATGATGCTGAGCTCCCGCTCAACCAGTAATTGAACCTTCTCTGGAATGTTTTTAGGAAATCTCCAAGCGAGCCCTTTTTGAGTGAGTGTACGTAAATGTTCAGTTGTACTCATTCCAGCCGGTGTAATTTCCTTGGGATACTCATATTTGAGTGTGCTGAGGTCGAAGTGGCATTGATTGGCGATCGCGAGGGTCTCGGCAATGAGTTGAGAGGGATATAAGCGTTCGATTGTTTCAATACTGCGCAGGTAGCTTTCTCCATTTTGGGCTAATTCAAAACCACTGTTTTTAAGCGTTTTTCTGAGTCGAATTGCGTGGATCGTATCTCTTAGCATGCGACGCTCCGGTATGTGCATGTGTGCACTACCAATTGCGACGAGAGGGGTCATCATGAGTTGTGACAAGCGTTCAAGCGCCAGTATTTGTTTTTTTTCGTGATTGAGAAAAAGTTGTGCCATGCCAATCCATACTTTGTTTTTGAAATGATGTTTTAACCAAGCGAGGTCTTTGATTTGACTCTCCTCTGGTAAATCAGTGTTGGGTAGCCATATCACGATGCAGTTTATTTCGATGTCTTTAAAATGTTTTTGACTTAAGTAGTATTCACCCTTAGATGCGCGACGACGTGCGGTGCTGATGAGGTTGCACATATAACCATAGCCGTTACGATTTTTGGCGATCAGGACAAATCGAGTCCCTTCTTCAAGTTTAAATTCAGATCCAATCAGTAATTTAATATCTGCCGCTTGCGCGGCCACGTGAGCTCGGACAACGCCAGCCACAGAGCACTCATCTGTGATTGCAATGGCGTGATAGCCAAGTTTTTTGGCTTGTTCTACGAGTTCCTCAGGGTGTGAGGCGCCCGTAAGAAAACTAAAATTACTGATGCAATGAAGCTCTGCATAAGAGGGCATCTCGGGGACTGTCGTCATGCAAAAATGCCGTGTAAGAACCAGTGGTTACTCGTCGTATCTTTATATATCCATACTTGTGAATGGTCTTGGGTTAAGGCGATAAAGTAATCACGTTTGATGTCTTGATCATCCCACCATCCTGTTTCGATGCGTTCAGGCCCGTCAATGATGGTTAATGGTCCGCGTAGGTGTGGGATGTCAGATGCTGATGTTAATGCTTTGGGTATGCGTAGCAACCAAGAGGGTCGATGATTGAGTTTTATGTGTTGCTGATGATTCCCTGGAATGGTTTCCCTCCAGGATTTTTCTGGACGGTGGTCAGCACATACAGTGATCCCATAGACGGAATTTTCCCCTAATCTGGCTTGTAACTGGTCAATTAAATGACCTCGATTCAGTTCGCACTGTTCTTCGTGAGGGAGTAGTGAATGATTGGATGGGGTTATGGCTATTTCTTGTATGGAGCGTAGTTGGACTGACTCAATTCTAGAAGGAATACTTTCTCGATTAAGTCGTTCTTGAACGAGATGAGTCAGGTTTTTTGTATTTCTAGAGGGGACTGAAAGTTTGAACTTGAAGTCATGCTGCAGTTTTTCTTCATTGACGATGCTTAGTTCAAACTGTATGACTCCGCGTTGTTTAACCTGTAGGTAAGTAGTCATGCTTTGAATGATTCGATGAATGCCAAACAGGATTTCCTCTACTGAAGAGGCGGGAAGGTTGAGTGATATCTCAGAATTAAAATGCTCTGGTAATGAAAAGGGTCGTTGAGGGTCTGGTTTTTTTCCGAAAGCTCGATCTAATTGATCCAACGCATAGGTTCCCCAACGTTGGGTTACGGCAGATCTGGGAATGCGTGCTAATTGGCCAATAGTTTTAATCCCAACATCATGCAGTTGCATGCCTGATGTATTCCCAGATTCAATGATTGAGGTGGGTAATGGATCAATGTATTGAGATAGATCTTTTATCGTAAAGGCTGTGGTGTTTGTCCGGTAGCGTGATAACCATATGGCACCTAAGGGTGTAGGGGATAGGGCAGTGTGGGCATGAAGTCCTAAATCAGTAATCGTTTTTGCTATTTGATTTGTGAGGTGTTGTGTACTACGAAATAGTTTGATACTTGCTCCAATTTCAACGAGAACTGAGCTCGGTAGTCGAATACTTATTTGAGATGAATACTTGAAAAGAGAAATGGCGACTTCTTCTAGTTTTTTGATTTCTTGATTTTTGTTGCGGTGCTTAATTTGGATAAAGTTTGATAGGACATAAGCTGCGGATAGCGTCATGCCATTTTTTATGCCGAAGTGCTGAGAGGTGTTGTTGCTTGCAATGATCGTATTTGTTGACTCGATGATCACTACGGGCTCTTTAGTCTCCTCGCCAATAGAAAAAATATCGATCGGTAGATTGGGGAAGCTTAGGCAAAGCCACAACATGTTTGATGCAATAGGTTAGAGATTGATATGCCGCTAATGGGGCTTCCACCTCGTCGTTTCGGGATGTCGATTAGCGTTTCATTGTCGGCCTGCCTGACTATGATTCTCCAGGGTGTGGGATTGTTTTTATAGGTTGTCATTGGCTTCGTAAAAAAAGCACCCAATACTTTTTTTGCTTCTAAGGCCAGTTGCAGTCGACGCATCATTTTTTCTGTTATCTGCGGGATCCAACCGATGACCGCGCTACAGGAGTTCGATCTCAACCCTTGTTCCATACACCATCCTGCGTCATTAATGTTTTGTGCATGTGTGATGATGACTTTGCTGGTATCGACGCCCATTCTGGATAGAAAGGGCGCATAGGGAATATGAGGAGGGCAGACTAATAAGATCCAGCGTGAGTCTTGAGAGAGTCGAGCAAGTGCCGGAATCAATATCGAAAACTCACCAATTCCAATTTGGTGAGGTACGATTTCCATGAGTGTGCCAAGAGGCCATCCGTGGATGCTCTCGTCAATATTGGTGAAGCCTGAAGGTACGTATCCGAGTGGATTGAGTTTGTGCTCTTTCCCTTTCCAGATATGAGTAGGGAGGATGGATTGAAGGAGGGGGGATGCCATAATTCAGTCGATCACTAATTGATTTTTCCGTTACGGATGATGCCAACCGCGAGGCCTTCTATGGCAAAGTCATCTCGTTCGCCATTGACATAGATAGGCTGAAAATCAGGATTTTCTGCTTCTAGCCATATTTCCTTGTTTTTCCGTTTGAAGCGTTTGACCGTGACCTCTTGGTTGATGCGTGCCACGATGATTTGCCCAGACCGTGCTTCTGATGTGGCATGGACGGCGAGTAAATCCCCATCATGGATGCCAACATCGCGCATGCTGCTTCCCCGCACTTTGAGTAGATAGTCTGCTGCAGGTCTAAACAAAGACTGCTCAACTTGGACCCTGTTCTGTATGTGCTCTTCGGACAATATGGGTTGTCCAGCTGCGACTCGACCCACAATGGGCAGTCCGGAGTTTTTAAGTAGTTGTATCCCTCTTGATGTGCCACGTGTGAGTTTGATGTGCCCTTTTTTTTCTATTGCCTTGAGATGGTCTTCGGCCGCATTTGCAGATTTGAAACTCAGGGCTCGGGCGATATCTGATCGTGTAGGAGGGAAGCCAGTATTTTCAACAAAGCTTTGAATGAGATTAAGAATTTCAGCTTGTCTTTGCGTGAGTGGTTTCATATCGATAGCGGTTAAATATTTAGCACTGTTATTATATACAGTACTGGATATTTTCCAAGGCAATATTTTTTATAAAACGAATGCACCATTGTGGTGCACCAGTTCTGCCTTTTTGTCGTGCGGTGAGTGCAGTTAGTGCGTTTTATCTCGTTATCACTCGTTGCAATCTCATGTCATTTGATTTATGTGGCGTGCTTCTAATTTAAGCATCTGTTTTTTATGATTTTTTTTATCATGGCACGGTTTGTGCTTTGTACTCTATCAGCAGTTCAGGATCTGAAGTTGATCTTAATAATTTCAGTTGCTGGGGTGAGGAAACATTTTTTTAACTACCGTTTAAGGATCATAAGAATGAACCGAAAGCAATTCATAAAAACTGTAATTGGTGCGACACTCGGAATTAGTTCTGCATTTGCAATGACGGCCCAGGCTGAGGAAACCATTAAGGTTGGTATCCTGCATTCTTTGTCGGGAACAATGGCCATTTCGGAGACGGCGTTGAAGAATACAGCGCTCATGACTATTGAGGAAATCAATGCTAATGGCGGATTATTGGGTAAACAACTTGAGCCAGTAGTGGTTGACCCTGCATCAAACTGGCCACTGTTTGCTGAAAAAGCTAGACAGCTAATCACGCAGGATGAGGTTGATGTCGTTTTTGGCTGTTGGACCTCTGTATCAAGAAAATCTGTATTACCAGTTTTCGAAGAATTAAATAATCTTCTGTTTTATCCCGTTCAGTACGAGGGGGAAGAGTTATCACAAAATGTGTTCTATACCGGAGCCGCTCCGAATCAACAAGCTATTCCAGCAGTTGAATATTTGATGAGTGAAGAGGGTGGTGGAGCTAAGCGTTGGTATCTTTTGGGGACAGACTATGTTTATCCTCGAACAACCAACAAAATCCTCCGAGCTTTCTTGATTTCTAAGGGTGTTGAAGAGTCAGATATTGAAGAGGTTTATACGCCTTTTGGTCACAGTGATTATCAAACCATTGTTGCTGATATTAAAAAATTCTCTGCTGGTGGGAAAACGGCTGTAGTGTCTACTATTAATGGTGACTCTAATGTTCCATTTTACAAAGAGTTGGGTAATGCAGGCTTGAAAGCAACTGATGTCCCTGTCGTGGCATTCTCTGTTGGTGAGGAAGAGCTCCGAGGCATTGACACTAAGCCATTACTTGGGCACTTGGCTGCTTGGAATTATTTCATGTCGGTTAAAGGTAAGCAAAACAGATCATTTACTAAAATGTACAAGGCATGGGCCAAGAAAAACGGCGTCCCTAATCTTGATACTGTAGTAACTAATGATCCGATGGAGGCTACCTACGTTGGAATCAAGATGTGGGCACAGGCGGTAGAGCAGGCTGGAACTACGGACGTAGATGCAGTCCGTGATGCAATGGGTGGTCAGACATTCAAAGCGCCATCCGGCTTTACACTTACTATGGATGCGACAAATCACCATCTTCATAAGCCAGTTATGATTGGCGAGATCCTTCCAAACGGCCAATTTCAGGTGGTTTGGAGTACTAAGACTCCCATCAGAGCTCAGCCTTGGAGCCCATTTATTACTGGCAACGAGAGTAAGCAGGGATTGTAATAATCTCCTCTGGTGCTGGTATGAAATTGTTTAAATTACCAGTGCAAACAAAATACACAAAAGGTCTGCCTTTGCTTCAAGCAGCAGGCTTTTTGTGGTTAAGTTGACGTGAGCATGTTGAATAACAAACGAAACGCATTATTATTTATTTTAAGTTTCCTTGCGCTCGCCTTTCCTATGGTCGGTACAGCGCTTGATCGAACGGATATATCTGGGTTGGCGTCAGAGCATGTGATGGAGCGTCTCAAAGCTATTGATAAGATTGCACTAGTCGGAGATTCAGATGCGCTTAGATTGCTGAAAGAGCTTCAAAACAGCGAGTTATTAGTTACCGACACGGGCCAAATTGTTCTGGAAAATGATGATTGGGATGTGATTGATGCGATCACATTGGAGATGCTCGACCCTCAGCCTGACACCTACAACACGGTTATTGTCAATAACCGTATGCGGTCCCAGCTCGAGAGCGCAGTGGGCGTACTTCAATTGTTATCGGATGATAGGGAAATACGCCTTACCTCAGCGAAGTCTTTACGGGACAATCTATCCCCTTTATTGCTGACTTTTTTAAATAAAGCCCTCGCTCAGGAATCTGATGAGGAGATCAGACGAATTTTACAAGAGAGTCAATCCATCATTTTGTTGGATAGCCCTGATGAGCAAGAGCGAATCGACGCGGTTAACTATTTAACGTCGAGCAGTGAACGACGTGTACGAGAATTGCTAGTAGCTAAATTAGAAAAAAATGAATCAGGTGAATTTGAAGAGGTATCTGCTGAAGTCAGGGTGGCGATAGAATTCGCTGTCACTGCTATCGATCGGAAACTCACGTTTATCGATTATTTTGGGCGTTTATTTAGCGGGTTATCTCTAGGTAGCATTTTACTTCTTGCCGCGATGGGTCTCGCGATTACATATGGACTGCTGGGCGTGATCAATCTTGCTCATGGAGAGATGTTGATGATTGGTGCCTACGCAACTTACGTGACACAACAACTGTTTGTTAATTATCTACCAAGCTATTTTGACCTATATGTTTTGGCTGCCATTCCGATGGCATTTCTTTCTTCGGCCATCATTGGTGTCGTGCTTGAGCGTACTGTTATTCGTTGGTTATATGGTCGTCCACTTGAAACGCTATTGGCCACTTGGGGTATTAGTCTTTTTCTAATTCAGTTGGTTAGACAGATTTTTGGAGCGCAAAACGTTGAGGTGTCAAACCCAACTTGGTTGTCGGGAGGCGTTGAAGTATGGAATATCGTCATGCCTCTTAACCGTATTGCTATTATTGTTTTTGCTGCCTTGGTGCTTATTGGTATTTGGTTGCTGATTAGTCAAACTAGGCTAGGACTATTTATCCGTAGCGTCACACAAAACCGAAGTATGGCAGCTTGTGTTGGGGTTAACACGGCTAAGGTCGATATGCTTGCATTCGGCTTAGGTTCCGGTATTGCAGGCTTAGCTGGCGTTGCTTTATCTCAAATAGGTAATGTCGGACCGGACCTTGGTCAGGCGTACATCATTGATTCATTCATGGTTGTAGTGCTTGGTGGTGTGGGGCAATTAGCTGGAACGGTATACGCGGCGCTCGGTCTTGGAGTGTTCTCCAAATTCATTGAGCCTGGTGTTGGGGCTGTTTTAACTAAAATTATTATCCTTGTATTCATCATTGCTGTTATTCAAAAGCGTCCTCAAGGGTTGTTTGCCCTAAAGGGACGTTCCGTGGAGGGATAAATGCAGTATCAACCAAATATTGAACCGTTATTTTCTAAGCTTGGTTGGCTTGGATTGATAACATTCGCTGTACTAACTCTTATCGTTGTGCCGTGGATGTATCTCTTTATTCCAGATGGTGGTGCATTTCATATTTCTTCCTACACCGTGACGCTAATTGGCAAAATTATGTGTTATTGCATAGTCGCCGTGGCAATGAATTTGATATGGGGGTATGCGGGAATCTTATCCCTTGGGCAAGGTTTGTTTTTTGCTCTTGGTGGGTATTCTTTTGGGATGTATCTCATGCGGCAAATTGGTCAGGATGGTCAGTATCAGAGCGATCTACCTGATTTTATGGTTTTTCTCGATTGGAAAGAGTACCCGTTGCATTGGTTAGGCACAGATAGTTTTTTGTGGGCGATCATGTTAGTCGTCTTAGTGCCTGGAGTTCTGGCCTTCATATTCGGATATTTTGCTTTTCGGTCTCGTATTAAAGGCGTGTATTTTTCAATTATTACTCAAGCGCTCACGTACGCGTTTATGTTGTTATTTTTCCGTAACGAGACGGGTTTTGGAGGTAATAACGGGTTTACTGACTTTAAACGAATACTGGGTTACTCCCTAACTGATCCAACGATGCGCGCAGCATTGTTTGGACTTAGTGCATTTTTCTTACTACTTGTTTTGGTTCTCTCTCGAGTATTGATTAAATCCAAGTTTGGTCGAATATTGACTGCTATTAGAGATTCCGAGTCGCGTCTGATGTTTTGCGGCTATGACCCGATTCGTTTTAAACTTTTCATTTGGACACTCTCTGCGATCATCTGTGGTATCGCGGGTGCTTTATATGTGCCTCAAGTCGGCATCATCAATCCCAGCGAGATGTCTCCAGCAAATTCTATTGAGATCGCGGTATGGGTGGCTGTCGGTGGGCGAGGCACTATCCTCGGGCCCGTGATAGGTGCCGCAGCTGTAAATGGCGCTAAGAGTTTCTTCACGCAAGCCTTTCCGGAGTATTGGCTTTTTTTCTTAGGATTACTATTTATTTTAGTAACACTATGCCTGCCCTTTGGGATAGTCGGTTTGTTTTCTAAATTAAAGAATAAATTCAAAAAAATAGAGAGTTAAATCAATGAAGGAAACCTTAGGGATAAAAGCTGTCTCTTATACACATCTCCGAGCCCACGAGACCTCTCTACATCTCG
>CAJXPC010000025.1 GCA_913057845.1 uncultured Pseudomonadota bacterium | reverse complement strand
ATCCCCAACATTGGTCGGAAAATTTCTTTTCCCGAATCAAAATCATCTCGAATGGCGAGCATTCCTGAAAGACCGTCAACCCCTGAGCCTCGCAACGCTTGCAAAAAAAAAGTCTCAACTTGATCATCCTGATGATGCGCAAGCACCACAGTGGCCCCTGAGTGGCTAAGAAGCGCAGAATATCTTGCCTCCCTCGCCGCACCCTCAATGCCTAATCGAGATTCCGGTGATATTTGGATATCAAATACTTTTAAAGCAATTTGGCGAGTGGCACATAAATTTAAACAAAACTGAGCCCAAGTGGGCGACTCAACATGAAGGTGATGATTGACGTGAACGGCGGATACTTGAAGCTTCAGTGGGATAGATATCCTTGAGATAACGTCGAGCAAGACGACGGAATCAACCCCCCCACTCAGAGCGATCACAACCGCCCGATCCGAGATTCGGTACGCTTCAAATTGTTCCAGAATTTTAATTTCTAAGTCAGTCACGGCTGCGCGCTAAGTGGACTAAAAACCCTAAGCAAATGAATGTCTTTAGACAACACTCATTCTGAGTCTAGAAATTTACCGTAGCTCATGATTCGAGCTAAGCGCCTCTCTACCAATTTCGTTGGAGGCAAATCACTTACAGACGACAATGCATCCTCTAAACTTTTTTTCAAGGTTTGAAACATTGCAGAATGATCTCGATGCGCGCCGCCAAGGGGTTCCGCAACAATTTTATCGATCAAACCAAGTGTTTTTAAACGGCTTGCAGTAATGCCGAGTGCCTCTGCCGCAACCGATGCCTTCTCCGCGCTCTTCCAAAGGATTGACGCACATCCCTCGGGTGAGATTACAGAATAAACCGAGTACTGCAGACTTTGAACTACATCTCCAACGGCTATGGCCAAGGCTCCTCCAGAGCCTCCCTCACCAATGATCGTTGAAATGATTGGCACCTTCAGTTCCGACATAGCATACAAGTTTCGACCAATAGCCTCCGACTGTCCACGCTCTTCAGCCCCCACGCCGGGATATGCCCCAGGAGTATCCACAAATGTGAATACGGGCATTTTGTATTTCTCGGCTAACTCCATCAGTCGTCGCGCCTTTCGATAGCCCTCTGGTTTTGGCATTCCAAAATTTCGATAAAGCTTTTCCTTGGTGTCACGACCTTTTTGATGTCCGATCACAACTACTGGACTATCGTTAAAGCGACCTATTCCACAAACGACGGAAGGATCATCCGCGAAGAGTCTGTCACCGTGAATTTCTTCAAATCCCGTGAACAGAGCATCGATATAATCCAGCGTGTAGGGTCTTTGTGGATGTCGCGCAACCTGAACAATCTGCCAAGCAGTCAGTTTAGCGTAAAGCTCTTTAGTGACCACGTCACTTTTCTTTCGCAGTCGCCCAATTTCCTCAGAAATATCTACCGCAGAATCATCCTGAACAAATCTCAAATCCTCTATTTTGGACTCAAGCTCTGCTACTGATTGCTCAAAATCTAGGAACGTTGTCTTCATGAGTCAATTTTAAACGCTT
Source organism: uncultured Pseudomonadota bacterium (assembly GCA_913057845.1). Taxonomy (GTDB): domain Bacteria; phylum Pseudomonadota; class Gammaproteobacteria; order Burkholderiales; family Eutrophovitaceae; genus Eutrophovita. Next base: position 9,796 of record CAJXPC010000025.1, on the reverse strand, counting down.
TTATCAATCGAGATAACAAAAACTCGTTAACAATCACAACCTCTGCATCCATTTAAAAAACAACACCCTGTCGACCTCTAGGATCACTTAAGATGACACAATTTTGTTGGAACTTCGGACAATGGACTGCCTGCATATTGCCCCATTTTCTGCGATAAACTTGTACGTTATGACCTCTTCGCTTAAGGTCAGCAACCCATTCTTTATTAAAACTCTCGGGTTCAATTTGTACTCTATCCGGCAAATACTGATGATGGTACCTGGGGAGAGAAACAAGAGTATCCGTTACTGGTGCATTAGGGCCAAGGTATTCTAAAATTGATAATACGACCATGCTGATGATTCTCGAGCCGCCAGGTGTGCCTATTACAAGCACCCCTTCATCATTCTCCACAAAAGTGGGGGACATAGAAGAAAGTGGTCGCTTATAAGCCTCTATCCCATTAGCCCGATTACCAATAAGTTGATAAGAATTCCCCTGGCCGATCCCAATAGAAAAATCATCCATATGGTTATTCAGCACAATACCGGTATCACCGGCAACCATCCCAGACCCGAAAGGCCCATTTATTGATAGGGTAGCAGCAACTCGATTACCATGTTCGTCTACGATAGAAAAATGGGTAGTCTCCTCGCCCTCTAGAGTAAGATCAAAAACAGTCGGCAAGCTAAGGCTATCCGTAGCGGCGTTGAGATCGATAGATTTAGCCCTCTTTTGAGCATAAGCAGCACTCGATAATAGATGTACAGGCGCGTTAATGAAGTCTGGGTCGCCCATGAATCTGGCGCGATCGTTATAACCACGTCTCATGGCTTCAATCACCAAGTGAGCTTGCATGCTACTGGATTGGTTGTAGAACGAGAACCCATCAAGAATATGGAAAATCTGGGCCATGACCAATCCGCCGGACGACGGTAGAGGAGCCGTAACAATTTTCGCTCCATTAAACTCTATGACGACGGGCTCCCTTTCCTTGACCTCATAGCGCTCTAGATCTTCTAAAGTCCAATTGCCCCCGGCGGCGGTCACAAAATCGACCATTTCTCTCGCGATCTTACCGTGATAAAACGAATCAACATCTTTAGCTAATGCAACTAACGTTTTAGCCAATTCAGGTTGTTTAAGTACTTGGCCGAGCTCAAACACTTCGCCCCCCTTGAAAAAAATACTTTCCGCACGAGGGAATTTTCTAATTCGTTTCTCGACCCACCCGACCGCCCTGACAAAGCGCAGGTCAACCTTAAAACCATGTTCCGCCAATTTAATTGCTGGTTGGAAACTCTCAGCTAGAGATAGCTTTGAATAATGTTCGGATAAGTGTTGGAGTGCAGCAGGGATACCAGGAATGGCTGCTGCCAAAGGGCCCTCACGAGACCACTCTGGCACAGCTTTCCCAGATTCATCCAAATACAAGGATTCCGTTGCAAGCTGAGGGGCCATCTCACGAGCATCAAGAAAAATATCTCTCCCGGATCCTGCTTCATGCAATAAGTAGAATCCACCGCCACCCAAACCTGAAGAGTAGGGCTCAACAACGCCGAGAGCGGCTGTTACCGCGATAGCCGCATCAAAGGCATTACCACCACCTCGTAAAACCTCACACCCTGCTGCTGTAGCATCGGGGTGCGCGCTTGCGATAGCGCAGGTATCAATCGCTTGAGCATGACTAACGAGTTGCATCTTCAGCAAACACACAACACACATAAAAGAAAGCGTGACTGATAGCACTGCTCTAAAAATACAACGATCTTTATAAATTTTACTATTGATCATAAAAAGCATTCCGAACAATAATCAAATCTCGTCAATAACGAGTTTTTTCCTCAGACGAGGAATTTTTTTCTGTGGGACTTCGAACGCAGAATGACAATTAAGACAAGAAAAATTAACTCGACTTACTCTACGAATAGGTCGTTAATAGCCACCAAATCAGACTCTACCAGGCGCCCTGTGACTGCTTGAAGTCGAAACTTGGCCAAGATGGTGTCGTAAATTGCGCCGAACATGTCTCTGCGCGCCTCAGCCAGCAATGTCTCGGCATCAAGTACATCCACCGCAGTGCGCACACCAACCTCCAGGCCCAGCTTAGTCGATTCCAATTGGAGTTTTGTCGACGATAGCGCCTGTCCAAAGGCATCAATACGTGCAATCCCTGTAGTAACATCTAAGAAGGCTACTCGCGCTTCTTGCGCCACTTTTCGTTTTACATACTCGAGCTCTTGAAAGCTTTTGTCATACTGAGAAATCGCCTCGCGAGTTTCAGATTTAACCTTCCCCCCTTCGAAAATCGGAACCCGTAATCGAACCCCTACCACTCCAGCCGTAGTATCTGAGCCCGAACCAAAAGTACTATTCCCAGCATAACTATCAACTATCGATCCTACTAAATCCACGGTCGGTGACGCGCCCAATCGATTAAATTCCACTCGAGTCTGAGCGATGCCCACCTCATGCTGCGCGAGTATCATTTCAAGAGACTTTTCTGTAGCACGCTGAACCCAAAGGTCAATATCATTAGGCATCGGCAATTCCAGCTCGAGGGGCATCTTTAGCTGAGCCAAATTCGCCGAGACTGGCCCACCAACGAGTTCCTGTAGCGCCTCCTTAGATACTCTCAAATCATTCTGAGCAGCAAGCTCTTCTGCCAAGACAAGGTCAAGCCTTGCTTGAGCCTCTCGCTGATCCGTTATCGTTGCCGTACCAACAGAAAAATTTCGCTTTGCTAACTCAAGTTGTTCTGAAATTGCAATCTTTTGAGCCCGCACCGTGCCTAAATTAGTTTTAGCCCTGAGAACATTAGAATAAAGCCACAAGGTACGTAACATGAGATTCTGGTTAGCGAGCTCCAGCTCAGTATTGGCCTTAATTATTCCAAGCTGTGCCAGATCTACCGCAACATCATTCTGCTTTTTATACAGTGATTGTGTCGCCGTGACACCATACTCATACGATCCAAAATCCCGATGACCCGAACTGAACGTGGAATCAGCATCCACACTGTTGTAATCGTAGCCAGCCTCCAAATTTATTTTGGGTAACCGGCTCGATTGGGCTTGAGGTAAGCTCTCCTGCACCGATAAGTACTGAGCCTTTGCCGCCGCATACTGAGCGTCCTGGCTGACCGCATCTCGATAGATATCCAAGAGATCGACAGCATGGGCCGAACCAAAAAAAGATGACAATAAAACGAACGTTAGACGAATCATATTGTTATATACCCCTAATATTAACGAACTCTTCAATGGGAGCTCGCCGGTGACAATATACCTTCAAACAACCCAAATTGCTGAGCTACTGCCCCAATTACACCATTTCAGATGACCGAATAGTGTTTTCTAGCAACATTGTAATCGTCATAGGGCCTACTCCACCAGGAACTGGGGTTAAGAACCCTGCAACCTCGCGCACAGATTCGAAGTCTACGTCGCCCGCTAAAGAACCGTCCGGCAACCGGTTAATCCCTACATCAATAACAGTGGCCCCTGGCTTAATCATGTCACCACTCAAGACTTTGGGTTTACCAACCGCAACGACAACAATGTCTGCCTGACTTGTGAACGACGCTAAATCGGGGGTTTTAGAGTTACAGATTGAAACTGTCGCACCTTTTTCTAACAACATTAAGGCCATCGGCTTACCAACTATATTGCTTCGACCAACTACAACTGCATGCCGGCCTTCAATAGCTATTCCGTAATATTCAAGGAGCTTCATGACCCCATGAGGCGTGCATGGATAAAATCGGGCATGACCTGTCACCATCGCACCGACATTGATCTTGTGGAAGCCATCCACATCTTTCTGCGGCGAGATTATCTCCAGAATCTTATCTTCGTCAATGTGTTTTGGCAGCGGCAGTTGAACTAAAATTCCGTTAATCTCAGAATCATTATTCAGTAGTTTTAATGCTTCCAGAACCTTCTGCTCAGAAGTATTCGCCGCCAGCCGATACACTCGAGACTGCACGCCGATCGCCTGACAGGCTGCAACTTTGTTTCGAACGTAAACCTGGGAGGCAGCATCATCTCCCAACAAGATTACCGCCAGACCAGGTTGAATATCTCGCTTCGCTAACTCCTCCACCCTCAATTTCATCTTTTCCCTGAGGACTTGAGAGACGAGCTTTCCGTCCACAATTTTTGCGCTCATACCCTACCCGACTAATATTAATGATTCGACACTTAGGAGTGCCAAGCAAAATCCTTACTTAACTCAAATTCCCCTCAACCTTTTGAATCTCAGCGAGAGTCGAATAGTATACCGGACCACGCCCCATATCCGCCTCTTTTTGGCTCGTTAGGGCATTAATATTGAACCCATTTTTCATTTTTGATCCCTGCAGTTGTTTGGGTGCACCAACAACTCCTTCTCTGAGACCTTTCACGATGTGCACATGACCAAACACCTCTCCTCGATCATTGAACAATCGACACATATCGCCCTCGGAAATAGACCGCTTATCAGCGTCTTGAGGGCTCAGCTCAAAAGTAGGACGCGACAACATATTCTGCAAATGTTCCACATGCTGAAATGTCGATCCAATAAAGTAGTGAGTCGCGGCACTAAAAACCTGCAATGGATAAGGGCTTGACTCGTCAACACCCGACAACCCCTCTACCTCAGGAACATGTCCGGGCATAGGATCAAGCCCAAGCTCATCCATCTGTTGAGAATAGATTTCTATTTTCCCCGAGGGTGTTGGCCAAAAGCCGGAATTAACACCCTTCCTGCGTGGAGAGTCCACAGCACCTTTTGCCCACCCCTGCTTCTTGAGCAGATCTAGGGTCACACCTTCAAACAAAGGATTAAATTCGGGATCAATGATTTCCTCAATCATTTCCTCATCGGTTTGCGTGAAACAATCCTCCGTGTACCCCATTTTCTTCGCAAGCCTTCGAAATAACTCACTGTTATCAACGCTCTCCCCGACCTTTTCTATAGCTGGCATTGATAAACCATAGTAATAGGCACCATAACCCGCCAACAAATCCATTCGTTCAAGGGCTGTGTCCGCCGGTAACAAAATATCGGCATAAAGCGCCGAATCCGTATAAAAAGTATCGTGCACTACCGTAAATAAATCTGTTCGGGACAAACCCCGTCGCGCAGCTTTTGTATCGGGAACGCAGTTAGCCGGGTCGGCGTTCCATACGAAGAGCGCTTTAACAGGAGGGGTCGCTTTAGTAAGCGCGTCACCCAACTGGATCATATTAAAATTTCTGGGAGTCCTTCCCTTCAGCAGCTCGGACCTAAAGAATCGGTCTTCATCGAAGACTCGAAGCTCCCCTCCGGTCGAGACACACACTCCCCCGTCTCCCCCAGCAGCCCCCGTGACTGTGGGAAGCAACTTTATTGCGCGCATCATTGATCCACCGTTCTCATGCCTTTGAATTCCCCAATTACAACGAATAAACGAGCGTTTCGTAGATGCGTACAGGTCACTTAGGCGCAATATGTCAGCCTCCTCCAAACCGGTTATCTTGGCAACTTTTTGCAGGCTATATTCAGACAAACGCTCCTCTACAAAGCGCTCCCAACCAACGGTGTGTTCATTTAGAAAAGATTCATCGTGTAGTCCCTTTTCTACAATGATCTTCATCATCCCTAGGGCAAGAGCAGCGTCAGTGCCAGGCTTAGGTGCCAAATGCCAATCAGCAAAATCCGTGGTGCGGGTGACTCTGGGGTCAATCGCGATGATTTGAGCGCCATTCTTCCTTGCTTGATCCAAAAATGGTACGGCATGAACCCCCGTGCTGACAATGTTGGTACCCCACAAGAGAATGACGTCCATGTTCGGGATGTTCTCAATGTCAGCGTCCCCAACACGTCCGAAGGTATATTTCTCTGCCGCAGCTCCCGCTGCAGTGCAGATGGTACGTTCCAGATGACACGCGCCCATCCGATTAAAAAAACGTTGACCCATACCAAGAAACCCTGTCATACCCAGAGTGCCCGAGTATGAAAAAGGAAGTACCGACTCTGCGCCATCTATATCGATGATACTTTTGAACCGATTTGAAATCTCATCCAACGCCTCATTCCAGGCAATACGCTCCCACTTCGCCCCAGGCCCTTTAGGACCAACGCGCCTTTGTGGATACAACACACGCTGATCGTTGTATACATAGTCGAGGTAGCTATTGACCTTTCCACACAGAAATCCTTGAGTGACGGGATGAGTTTTATCCCCCTCAACCCTGATCGCCCGACCATTCGTCTGATCCACAGTAACGGACATCGAACAACCATCGGGGCAGTCATGCGGACACGACACATGAACCGTCTTCGTATCCTTGCTGATGATCGCTTCATTAGTCATGATCTGAATCCCCATAAATTAAAACGAAATCATATTTGAACGAAACGGAGCCCAAAACTGTCTCACTTACAGCTTACAGCCACCGAATATTAACAAACCAATAGAATGAAGACTGATTCGTTTTTGCCTACAATCGAGCTAATGACTTAATCAACTATTATTCCACTACATCCATAAAAAATCCGGCGGGGTACAAAAAAACTACAATGCCTATCAGAAAATTGCACCATCTAGCCATGCGCTGCAGGGACACTGAGGAGACAAGAACGTTCTACGAAGACTTTCTTGGTCTACCGTTAGTCCATGCCATCAAAATCACAGAAACCAAAACGGCACGCATCACCAACACATTACACAGTTTTTATCGGATAAGCGATGGATCTCACATTGCCTTTTTTGAAAGCCCAGACAACCCGTTCGCCTTTAAACGACAACATGACTTCGATCTTCACACTGCACTTGAAGTCGAAGAGGATTTCATGCATGCAATGATTAAAAAAGCTAAATTGTTAGGCATTGAAACCCGTGGAATCAGTGACCACGATTTTATACATTCAGTTTATTTTCGTGACCCTAACGGTTATGTCTTGGAACTTACTGTAAAACAAGAAAATCACGATGAAAGCCTAGATCCAACCAAAAATCACGCACGACAAATTTTAAGTGATTGGCAGGACAACAAACTTTAGCTCTATGAGACACTATTAACAGCAGGAGAAAGAAAAATGACTTTTAAACAACTGTCTTATCAAAGCGCAAACCGAATCGCCACGATCACATTAAATCAACCTGAAAGTTTAAACAGCTTCACCACCCAAATGCTCTTGGAACTTAGGGACGCGTTCTCAGAGGCGGAAATTGATAATGACGTAGGAGTGATCGTACTGACGGGAGCTGGCAGGGGATTCTGTGCCGGACAAAACTTAAAGGAACGCGAGCGATCTGCAGATCAATCTAAATACGACCTTGGTCAATCGCTTAGGGAACGGTACGTCCCAATTGTGACCGCCATCCGATCTTCAACTAAGCCCGTCATTGGCGCGATAAACGGAATTGCTGCCGGCGCAGGAGCTAATGTAGCCCTTGCATGCGACATTGTCATTGCAAAGGAGTCCGCCAGCTTCCTTCAAGCCTTTACTCGCATCGGATTAATGCCAGATGCGGGAGGAACGTTTTTCTTAACACGAGCATCTGGTCGCCAACGGGCCATGGGCATGTCATTACTTGCACAACCCGTATCTGCTCGAGACGCAGAATCTTGGGGGATGATATGGAAGGCAGTTCCCGATCAAGACTTCGAAAATGAAGTACAACGAGTTGCTGAACAGCTTGCGAGAGGACCATCCCTGGCGTATGCAAAAACGAAACAGGCAATTCTTGCAGCCGAGAAAAATGATTTTGAAACAGCTATTGAGCTGGAATGTGAACTGCAAACCGAGCTTGGGCATAGCGATGATTATGCAGAAGGGGTTAATGCCTTCAAACAAAAACGGAATCCAAATTTTCACGGTAAATGATTTTCTGAACACAACTCAGCTACGAACAAAAAATTCACGATGAATCTCTTGAAACACCCATTGATTTGCCCTGCGATGCTAGGATTAATTTCCCTAACATCGAGCTGCACATCTCTAGGGCCGCAATACGAAACACCGCTGGTTAATCTTCCAAATAGCTGGGCCAATGCAGACGCCAACCAAACTTACCAGAATCATCCCGCAGTCATTATGCATCTTGACTGGTGGAAATTCTTCGAAGACCCAACCCTCACCAGTTTGATTGAGGAGGCTCTTCAATCAAACCCCGATATGGATATAGCGAAGAACAGGATCCTACAAGCAGAAGAGAAATTAATATCTGCAGGGGCAGACAAAAATCCAAGTCTAGATGCTAACTTAAGTACCAGCAAAGCAACAAGCAGCTCGGAGAGTGGCCTGGGGCGCACAAGCTCGATAATGAGTACTCAATTTCAAACAAGTTGGGAAATTGATCTCTTTGGGAAATTCAAAAGAAATATAGAGGCATCTGAGGCAAACCTAAAACTCAAAATCGCCGCTCGCAATGGCATTAAAATAAAATTAATCGCAAGCATTGCTGAATCCTATATCGCATTTCGATCTAAGCAAGAGGAACTCAGTCTAGGGCGAGAAACAGCTCACTATTTAAGTGAGCTTATCGAGCTAGCAACGCACGAAGTAACGGTCGGATTAGAGACTGAGGAACAATTGCAACTCACTAACATTAAACTCGCCAACCTAGAAACAACGCTTACGAAAAAAACAAGTGAGCTCAAGGAAATCTCCTTAGCCATAGATTTGCTTTTAGGAACGAGGCCTGGATATGCATTCATCAGCCTCAACCAGTCTGAAAACTTATTACAGCTTCCCTCAACCATCGCCCTCTCCATCCCAGCAGATACTATTTTACAAAGACCCGACGTTCAAGAAGCTCTTCATCAGTTACAGGTAGAGGCTGCGAATGTAGGCGTGGCTGAAGCACAACGCTATCCAAGCTTTTCTTTTTCTGGCTCGATCGGACTCGAAGCTCTAACACTCAATTCATTAGGCAACTCGGGTGCAAACTTTTCTTCCATCCAAGCCAGTTTACTTGCACCAATTTTCAATTCCGGATCACTAGATGCCAATGTAAAAGCCCAAGTTGCAAGCCGAGGAGCCGCTGTTGAGTCCTATAAAAAGACTGTAGCAAATGGTCTTAATGAAGCTGAGCAAGCACTCGTTAACTTAGCATCCATCAAAAATCAACTACAGAATCTGAGTATTGCCCTAGATGCCGGAGCAAATAACCTCGAGTTCGTCAACAAAAGATATCAAACTGGATTAGTTAGCTTTAGAGAAGTTCTCCAGTCCCGTGATGAATTAAATGCCATAAAACAAAAGCAATCAACGCTGACATTTGGTGAATTTCAAAGCATCACTCAGCTTTACAAAGTCCTGGGCGGCGGGTGGGCTTATAACAACGATGAAGTAAAAAGATAGACGCACATAAACCTCAGCATTAAAAAAATGACATACTCAGAAAAATCTCTACAAGATATTCTTGATACTGAATCCAGATCCAACGTAAGTCCTAAAAAGATTTTCGGATATCTTGCACTTACCGTGCTTGGGTTAATTTTGATAGCTTTTCTATGGCCAGAAAATAAAAATCAACAGTATTCCTATCAAACAGAAAAAATCACAACTGGGTCTCTGATTGTAACGGTATCCGCAACAGGAAAACTGCGGCCCACCAATCAAGTTGAAGTTGGAAGTGAGCTATCTGGAATTGTCGAAGCGGTCTACGTAGATGAAAATGACACAGTCACGGCTGGGCAGGTTCTGGCACAACTCGACACCTCGAAGCTACGTGACACGGTAGAGAAATCCAGATCTGCCCTAATGGGAAGAGAGGCCGCAGTAGCGCAAGCGCTGTCTCTTATACACATCTCCGAGCCCACGAGACCTCTCTACATCTCG
>CAJXPC010000024.1 GCA_913057845.1 uncultured Pseudomonadota bacterium | reverse complement strand
TCGTCGGCAGCTTCAGATGTGTATAAGAGACAGCTTCATTCGTCTGGATTGTTTTGCTTTCCTCAACCTAAATTTATTGCGACATGCAATGTGCATGAACTGCGAAATTTTGGCATTTCATCAGCTAAAGCGGATACGATCCATTCCTTAGCCGTAGCAATTGCGTCTGGTGATCTGTCATTGGAGGAGGCCCTCAGTGTGGATTCTGATTTTGAGCCAATTTCACGCGCACTGCTGTCGTTTAAAGGTGTTGGCCCATGGACAGTAAACAATACTTTACTCAGAGGGTATTCATTTTTGGATGGTTCTCTACATGGCGATATGGTTGTGCGTAAAAAAATACAACAATTAATGGGGAAAAAAACGCTGTCGGTATCCGAGGCAGAGCAGTGGTTGACCCAATATAAACCTTGGAGAGGACTCCTGGCGGCACACCTTTGGGCAATGAGATGATGGGCTTTCCAGTTTGCATGGAAATCAATAAGAGGCGATCATTAGCCTTTGTGAATTTGAAGGTAGCATAGAATTAATGAATAAAAAAAATTATCAATTTAGTGTTAATGGTCAAAATAGGAATATGCAACGATGGCCTATTTTGACGCGGATACTCGTGACAGTTTTTGGTCTCGTTGGATTGGTCTTGGCTTTTATGTTCTCGATCGTTTTGCTTGCTATTGCGGCAGTCTTAATTCTCGTTTTAATCATTTATTTTTGGTGGAAAACGCGTCACTTACGTAAGAGATTTAGAGATGTGGAACATGAGAGTAGGGTAATTGATGGTGAAAGCAGGCGCGATGATTAATAGGGTTTTTGATGGCGCTATCTGATGTTGATTTACTAGAAGGTTGTCTTTCGTTTGCTGTTCAAAACGAAATTGAATGGACACGTGATAACACGAAACCATGGGGTATTCATCAAGAGGATTCATCACCATGGAATAGACTTTTCGGCCCTGTTTTCCCACGAGGAGGCGTGTCAGGTGTAGCCTTGCTCGATGGTCAAGTCGTTGCATCTTGGGGTGAGCATCAACGGGCAGACTTAACCTTCAGTGTAGCTAAAACTTACTTAGCTCTGCTGTGTGGGATCGCTTTTGATTCTGGTCTCATTCGAGATTTGGACGAATCTGTTAGTACATCTTTGCTCAATTTTGGGTTTGATTCACCTCAGAATAAATCTATCAGCTGGAGGCATTTTTTACAGCAAACGAGTGAGTGGGAGGGTGTTTGTTGTGGGATTCCAGATCAAGTTGATCATTACCGTTATTTAGCGTTTCAGGATCGTCGTTATAAGACCAATTTCAGGAAAGGAACGAAGCGACCTTTGAGTCAGCCGGGGACTTATTGGGAATACAATGATGTAAGAATCAATCAGTTATCGCTTGCTTTATTGCATCTGTTTCGACAGCCACTTAACGAGGTGTTCGAGCAGAAAATTCTTAAACCAATTGGGTCCTCGTGTGATTGGTCTTGGTCGCCGTATGCTGATGCGTGGGTTGAGATCGATGGCGTACTAATGCCAATTCTTCCTGGTGGAAGTCATTGGGGAGGTGGTGTAAGAATTTCTAGCCAAGATCAGGCGCTCATAGGTCAATTAATGTTACAAAAAGGTCGTTGGGGTAGGGATACGTTGATCAGTGAAGAGTGGATTGATTCAATGGTCACCCCGTCACATCTTGCGCCTTACTATGGTCTTTTGACCTGGTTAAATACCAGCAAAACTTTATTTCCTGAACTTCCTGAATCGAGTGTTTTTGCGATTGGTGCAGGAGGTTCATATACTTGGATCGATAGGGAATTGAATGCTGTCGCGGTAGTAAGGTGGATTAATCCGAATTGTGCTCAGACATTTATGGTCCGTTTGAGGCAAGCCCTCGTTGCCCTTAAAAATGGAACGTAGCGTTTTGGCCAGACTTGGGTTGAAAACGTTTAAGTACGATGTATTTGAAAGGGGCTAAACGATTGATTGACTGGCATGAGTTCTACGCGATTGATGTTCACGTGAGGTGGCAGTGTGGCGACCCAGAAAAGTGTCTGGGCAATATCGTCTCCTGTCATAGGATTTGCCCCCTCATATAGTTTATCCGATGCTGATTGATCCCCTTTAGTGCGCACGAGGGTGAATTCTGTTTCTGACATTCCTGGTTCCACACACGTTACTCGCACGCCTGTTCCATGCAAGTCTGACCTTAATCCAAGAGAGAATTGCACAACGAATGCTTTCGTTCCGCCGTAGACGTTGCCGCCGGGGTATGGGTAACTTGCAGCCACTGAGCTGATATTGATCACAGCTCCTCGTTGTTCAATCAGTGTTGGCAGCACTTTGTGCGTGAGTGACATTAGCCCGCGAATATTTGTGTCCACCATGGTGTTCCATTGCTCTAAATCTGATGTTTGTGCCGGGGATGTGCCTAGGGCAAGGCCGGCATTGTTGATCAATAGATCTATATTTTTAAATTTTGTCGGTAACGAATCGATTGCCACATTGATTTGCTGACTGTCTTGAATGTCAAAGGCGAGGTAATGGAGTGCGTCACCGTATTGCTCCTTTAATGCTGCGAGACGCTCCTCTCGTCGACCTGCAGCAATCACTTTCCAGCCATTTTCAATAAATTTTTTGACTGAAGACTTTCCAAATCCGGCGGTTGCGCCTGTGATGAGTGCGATTTTTTCCATTTATGTTCCCCTTACCACTGCTGTTGTTTATAAGAGCGCCTCTTCTAGTAATTCTGCCCAATGCAAAACCCTAGTTTTGGTACCACTTTGGAGTTGTGTAAGACATCCAATATTAGCGGTTACGATTAAATCAGGCTCCTCTTTTTCGATAGCTTCAATTTTGTTGTTTAAAAGACGTTCCGATAAGTCAGCTTGGAGTAAGGAGTAGGTTCCAGCCGAGCCGCAGCATAAATGCGAATCTTCGATAATCGTCAACGTATAGCCAGCGGTTTTGAGTAAGGATTCCACAATCCCCTTGATTTGTTGCCCATGTTGCAAGCTACATGGGGAGTGAAAAGCAATTTTACGAGATCTTATCTGTTTTTCTTTGATTGGATCGAGAACTTGTTCTTTCAAACCCGTAAGTTCATCACCAAACACCTCGCACAGATCTTTGGTGCGCTCAGAAATAACTTTAGCTTTTTCAGCGTAATCAGGATCGTCTGCCAAAAGGTGTCCATACTCCTTGATCATCGTGCCGCATCCGCTAGCGGTAATGACAATTGCTTCAGCACCTTGCTCTAAAAGAGGCCACCAAGCATCAATATTTTTTTTAACAAAGACAAGTGACTCTTTTTGTTTATTTAGATGAAAGGTGACAGCGCCACAACAGTTGACGCGAGAGGTTGGTATCAGTGTTATGCCGATACGATCTAGGAGATGTGCAGTTGCGATATTGATATTAGGAGCCAAGATTGGTTGTACACATCCGTCAAGGAATAACATTTTTCGCGTGTGATTAGATTGCGGCCACGTCATGACGGTTTTTTGGAGTTCTGGTATTTTTTTCTGTAATGCTTTTGGTAGTACCGGTTTAACTATTTTCCCTGCAGTAATGAGCGAGCGAAATAAAGTTTTGTTGGTGATTATTTTATTTAAGGCTTGACGTTTAACTTGTTCTCCAATGGTGCGTGGCACCGCTTTATCCACGATGTGTCGTCCGATATCCACGAGTCTGCCGTACTGCACACCAGAAGGGCATGTGGATTCGCAAGATCGACAGGTTAAGCAACGATCTAGGTGCAATTGGGTTGCTTGTGTGGGCGTTTTTCCCTCGAGCAATTCTTTAATTAAATAAATGCGCCCTCTTGGACTATCCAGTTCATCGCCCAGTAACTGGTACGTAGGACAAGTGGCGGTACAAAAGCCACAATGAACACAGGATCTCAATATATCGTTAGCCTCTTGGCCTTCGCGCGTTTCTAGGATCTCGGTCTTTAAATTAGTCTTCATCGATATTTTTTTAGTTGTGGTAGCAATCTAGAATTCCGTGAACAATCTTCGTCTACCGAATACACCTTGTGGATCCATAGCTTGCTTGATTTTTAGCTGTAACAATTGTAGTTCTCGAGACATAGCATGAATCGACTCGCCCAATGGATTACCACGAAAAACAGTCGCGTGCCCCCCGTTTTGACCCGCAAATTCTTGATGTTCCTCAAGACTTCCTTCGTTCCAGATCCACCGTGTGCTGCCATTCCACTCGATTAATCCATTTGTAGATTTGATCTCTGGAGCCGTTGGGTTAACCGATAGGCGATACAAGCATCCTTCAGATTGGAAGAAAGGGTGCGATTGCTCACGAATTGAGTGCCAAAATTCTTTTGCATCGGAGGCCTCTCCCCCGATTTTTTGATGGCCAGCTTTTACTGCAATTTCGGATCCCGATAGTCTTGCTGCTAGACGGTTTCCGTCAAAGCAGGTACCTGATAGCGGAATCGGCATGCCGGCTAATTCGTTCATCTTGTTTATTGCCGATTGATTGTCTAAGTCGAAAAAAATCGTACGTTCACACTCTGGTTTCGGGAGCACTTTAATCGATGACTCGAGGATTAAGCCGAGTGTTCCAAAAGAGCCAGCAATGAGTCTGGACACATCAAAACCCGCAACATTTTTCATGACCTTGCCGCCGAACTGAAGGTCGAGCCCATCTGCGTTCAGTAACCTCACGCCAAGAACGAAGTCACGTACAGCACCTTGTGATGCTCTTCTTGGCCCTGATAGCCCAGAAGCAATGCAGCCTCCAAAGGTGGCTTCTGGCCCCATGTGAGGCGGTTCAAACGCCAACATTTGATTATTCTCACTCAGAGTGTCTTCGATGACGCGCAGGGGTGTTCCACTACGAGCCGTCAGCACCAATTCGGTTGGCTCGTATTCGGTGATCCCTGAAAAATCACGGGTATCAACTATTGTTCCCTCGAGGGAGACGCCATAGAAATCTTTCGATCCGCTGCCGCGAATTCTGACGCCTTCAGATCGCTTTTTTGCATCGGCGAAAAAGCTTTTAAATTGATCAATACTGGTTTCAGTTGAACTCATGAGGCTGCCTTACAGGTGTAACTAGAATCTTGGAATATCCGGAAATCGTTCTTCGCCACGATGCACGTGCATATGCCCAAACTCAGCACACCGATTAAGAGTTGGAATAGCCTTGCCTGGGTTCAAACGTCCATCTGGATCGAACGCAAGTTTCAAATTGAGAAAGGTCTGTATCTCGTGGTTATCAAATTGAACACACATTTGATTTATTTTTTCGATGCCCACACCGTGTTCACCGGTTATGGTTCCTCCAACTTCAACGCACAATTCTAAGATGGCTGCGCCATACAGTTCCGCACGATGCAGTTGATCGCCCTCGTTGGCATCAAACATGATCAGTGGGTGCAAGTTGCCGTCTCCAGCGTGAAAAACGTTCGCGCACTGCAATTGAAACGTCTCCTCCATTTCAGCAATACGCTTTAACACTTTAGGTAATGTTTTTCGAGGAATCGTGCCATCCATGCAGAAGTAATCTGGAAGCACTCTGCCGACAGCAGGAAAGGCTGACTTTCTACCTGCCCATAACTTGAGTCGATGGGCTTCATCTGTTGACACGGTCACAGCAGTCGCACCAGATTTATAAAGGACTTCTGTGGTTTTTTTAATTTCGTTGTTGACCTCTTCAATGGAGCCATCAGATTCACACAACAACATGGCTGCTGCGTCCATTGGGTAGCCCGCACCAATGAATTGTTCGACTGCATCAATTGCTTTTTTATCCATCATCTCGAGGCCTGCTGGAATAATTCCTGCAGCAATGATATCGGCTACGGCAAGGCCGGCTTTTTCGACGTCATCAAAAGACGCCATAATTACTTGCGCTTTTTCAGGTGTCGGTAAGAGTTTCACGGTTACTTCCGTGAGTACGCCCAGTAATCCTTCCGATCCGGTAATGAGTGCAAGCAAGTCATACCCGGGGCTATCTAATCCTTCTGAGCCAATTTTAACAATGTCCCCCTCGATGGTGACAAACCGAACGCCTAGAATATTGTTGACGGTAAGTCCGTATTTCAAGCAATGAACGCCTCCTGAGTTTTCGGCGACATTACCGCCAATTGAGCAGGCAATTTGACTTGATGGATCAGGAGCATAATAAAGGTTGTATTTCCTCGTTGCTTCCGATATCGCCGCGTTTCTCACTCCGGGTTGGACGACAGCATATCGACCAACAGGATTGATATGAACGATACGTTTGAGTTTGGTTAAAACGAGTAGGACTCCTTGGTCATAAGGAATCGCTCCACCAGAGAGCCCCGTCCCAGCTCCCCGAAACACAATAGGTACTTTAAATTGATTACATACTTTCATAACCTGACAAACTTGTTCTTCGTTTTCAGGTAAAACTGCGATCAATGGGATTTGTGGATATGCCGAGAGTCCATCGCATTCAAAGGGAGTTAAATCCTCTGTTTCATATTTTACTGATTCAGTCGGCAAGAACGATGAGAACTCTTTGACAAGTGTTTCTTTGTCGACTGACGCGACAGGATATTCTTTTAAGTCTCGCTCAATTTTTCCCATGGGTCTCTTTTAAAATCATTGATCGATGAGTATAGCTCTAAAGTCATTGACGTTTGTTAGCGTAGGTCCTGTTATCACAAGGTCATCTAGCTTAGCGAAAAAATTATAACCATCATTATCCGCGAGCATTCGTTTTGCGTCTAGACCAATTTCACGTGCTCGTTTTAAGGATTCTGGCGTGATGAAAGCTCCTGCATTGTCCTCAGTGCCATCGATCCCATCAGTATCACCAGCAAATGCCCAAACACCATGTAAGCCATTCAGTTCGATGGCAAGGGAGAGGAGAAACTCAGCATTTCTGCCACCTCGACCATTCCCATTCACCGTTACCGTGGTCTCCCCACCAGAGAGAAGGACGCAGGGTCTTGGGATGGGTTGGCCGTGCCTGACAACTTGTTTGGTGATGCCGGCTAGGACGCGTGCCACCTCCTGTGCTTCGCCTTCTATGGCGTCGCCAAGTATTAACGGGGTAAATCCGTGCTGTCGTGCGGTTGTGGCCGCTGCCTCTAGAGATCTTTGTGGCGTTGAAATCAAGTGGGAATGAATTCTTTTAAAAATCCGGTTGCCTGGTTTGGGTGTTTCTGGGTTGTTCGAAGTTAAAAATTCAATGATCGATCTGGGTTCATCTATATGGTATTTACTGAGGATAGCTAGTGCTTCCTCAAATGTTGTTTCGTCAGGTTCCGTAGGCCCTGACGCGATCACAGATAAATCATCTCCTGGAATATCTGAGATCGCAAGCGTAACGCATTGCGCCGGCCAGATGGTTTCCGCCAGTCGCCCACCTTTTATGCTAGAGACATGTTTTCGCACACAATTCATCTCTCTGATGTTTGCGCCACATTGCAGCAGTTTTGTATTGAGAATCTTCTTGTCGTCGAGACTGATCCCTTTAGCAGGAAGGGTAAGGAGAGAAGACCCTCCGCCTGAAACCAAGAATACGACCAAGTCGTCTGGAGTTAGATTGGTCACAAGTGCCTGTATGTTCAGAGCAGCTTGCATTCCGGCTGAGTCTGGGACGGGGTGGGATGCTTCAATAACTTTAACTCGTTTAGTGGGTACGCTGTGTCCGTATGGAGTCACAACAATACCTTCTAACGGATGTTCCCAACACTCTTCGAATGCCTTCGCCATGGTTGCGGCAGCCTTGCCGCAACCAACGACAATAGTTCGTCCTTTGGGTGGGTCTGGAAGGTACTCTTTAATCGTGTGCTTGGGCAGTGCGGCTTGTACGGCCGCATCAAATAAATCTCGAAGCAAGTCCCGTTGGCTCATCATTAGGCAACCTTATGTTGGGCTAAACGCTCGAGCGCACAAACCATTGCCGAGTGATCTCGCGCACCATCTCCAGCGGCTGAGCACGCATTAAATAACTCCTGAGCAGTGCTTGTGTTGGGCAGGCTCACTCCTAGGCTTCGAGCTGTGCTGAGTGCGAGGTTCAAATCTTTCTGGTGTAACTCGATTCTAAATCCTGGATCAAAAGTTCTCTTGATCATCCTGTCTCCGTGAATTTCCAATATCTTCGATGAGGCGAATCCACCCATCAAAGCTTGACGAACTTTGGATGGGTCAACGCCAGCTTTAGATGCAAGTAATAGGGCTTCACCAACGGCTTCAATGTTTAATGCAACAATGACTTGATTCGCTACTTTACAGACTTGACCGGCACCAATGTCACCAACGTGCGTGATGTTCTGACCCATTAGTTTGAAAATAGTTTCCACCTTGGCGAATTCCGACTCGTTTGCGCCAACCATTATTGTCAATGTGGCATTTTTAGCGCCAACTTCACCACCTGAGACTGGCGCGTCTACATAACCAATTTCCTTAAGAGCTAATTTAATGGCAAATTCTCGGGTGGCTATCGGAGAAATTGAGCTCATATCAATGACGGTTGCACCCTTTGATAGCGTGTCATAGATTCCGTTCGGGCCGAACAGAACTTTCTCTACGTCGGGTGTGTCGGGTAACATCAGAATGATGACATCAGATTGTGATGCAACCTCTGATTGATTTTTGCACGCAGTGCCGCCCGCTGATACGAGTTCTTTGGGTACTCGCGTTCGAGAATGCAGGTAGACGTCATGTCCACCCTTGATCAGTTGTCCTGCCATGGGTGAGCCCATAATTCCTAAGCCGATAAAACCGATTTTCATGATGTGCTTCTCCATTGATGATTGTTATTTATGTAACTGCGTCATAAATGTTTTTTAAAGGTAGGGTTTAATCCAGTCTAAACCTGAAATCGTATCTTTTAGCGGTCGATATTCACACCCAATCCATCCGTCGTAGCCAAGTGCATCAATTGTGCTAAAAATAAACGAGTAATTGATCTCTCCTGTGCCGGGCTCGTGTCGGCCTGGTGTGTCCGCAAGTTGCATGTGCTTGATGTGGGGGATGAGTCGTTCAATTGTTGGGGCGAGATCGCCTTCCATAATTTGCATGTGATAAATATCATACTGAAATCCAACATTCGGCCGATCGATCATCTCCAGAAGTCTCTCAGCTTGGTATGAATAATTTAGATAATAGCCAGGAATGTCACGGGTGTTGATGGATTCGATCATGACCTCGATGTTATGGTCCCGACATAAGTCGGCCGCAAATCGAACATTATGAATGAAGGTCTCTTCAATGATCTCGTTGGAATGTTGTGCGGGAGTTAAGCCAGCCATGCAATGAAGTCTTTTACAATTGAGTGGTGCCGCGTAATTGATTGCAATATGCACATTATCTTGAAATTCGGATATTCGGTTGGGCAAGCATGCTAGACCTCGATCCCCAGCCTCGAAATCGCCTGGTGGCATGTTGAATAGAACCAGCTCTAAATTATTTTTCAATAGTGTGTCTCCGACCTCATCTTGTGGATAAGCATACGGAAACAAGATTTCTACGCCCATGAAGCCGTGAAGGTGAGCTTGTTTAAATCGCCCCATGAAATCAAACTCGTTGAACATCATGGTGAGATTTGCGTTAAATTTTGGCATGGTTAACTCCGGTCGGAACAAATCATGCGTCATTATAAGCACATGGCGGGCACAATGATGCAGATCACTAAGGCCGTATAATTACGGAAAATACGACATATCAGGAGGTGTAGGGCGATGGCGGATAGGTTCTCTGGAACTAAAGATTATGTGGCAGGTGAGGATTTGATGATGGCTGTTAATGCAGCGATCGCATTGCAGCGTCCGCTGCTCATTAAAGGAGAGCCTGGAACGGGTAAAACTATGCTGGCTCTTGAGGTTGCGGGTGCGCTGGGAAGGCCACTGCATCAATGGCACATCAAATCTACCTCAAAAGCGCAGCAAGGCTTGTATGAGTACGACGCTGTGTCTCGGCTCCGCGATTCACAGCTCGGGGAGGAATCAGTAAAAGATATTAAGAACTACATTATGAAGGGGCCCTTGTGGGAAGCCTTTCAGTCGGAAGAGCCATCGGTTGTTCTCATCGATGAAATTGATAAGGCCGACATTGAATTTCCTAACGATTTGCTTAGAGAGCTCGATCGAATGGAATTTTTTGTGTATGAGACAAAGGAGTTAATCAGTGCGCGTCATCGACC
The DNA here is from genome assembly GCA_913057845.1 of uncultured Pseudomonadota bacterium. Classification (GTDB taxonomy): domain Bacteria; phylum Pseudomonadota; class Gammaproteobacteria; order Burkholderiales; family Eutrophovitaceae; genus Eutrophovita. The sequence goes on along the minus strand of CAJXPC010000024.1, from coordinate 1,339 downwards.
TCTCATTATTATTACAAGTAATAATGAGAAGGATCTGCCCGATGCTTTTTTGAGAAGATGTTTTTTTCATTACATCCAATTCCCTGATAAGGAAACTATGGGTCAAATCATCGATGTGCATTTCCCTGGTATTAAAAAACAATTGCTGCAGCAGGCGTTGGAGGTATTCTTTGATCTGAGGGAGACGCCGGGTCTTAAGAAAAAACCTTCGACGTCAGAATTATTGGATTGGTTAAAGCTTCTATTGGCTGAGGATATACCGATTGAGGCGCTGCAAACGAGTGATCAGAGAAAGTCGATACCGCCATTAGCCGGCGCACTATTGAAAAACGAGCAAGATGTTCATTTATTTGAGCGCTTGGTTTTTCTCAATCGACGCTCTGAGCGTACCTAGTGAACTGTCTATAGAGTTGCATCGTGTTACTTGACTTTTTCTTCAGGATTAGAGACGCGGGTATACCTGTATCCGTAAAAGAGTACTTGACGTTATTGGAGGCTCTTCGACTACGTGTCGCTAAAGAAAGTGTTGATGATTTTTATTTTTTATCTCGAGCTACTTTTGTAAAAGATGAAGCATTATATGATCGATTTGATCGGGCATTTGGTGATTATTTCAATGGCTTGGAATCGCTCCCCGAGGATTTTTTCAACAATATCCCAGAGGAATGGTTAAGGAAACAGCTTGAACTCTCACTTTCTGAAAAAGAGAAAAATTTGATTGAGTCTTTGGGCGGATGGGAGAAGCTCATGGAGACATTCAAACAGCGTTTGGAGGAGCAACAAAAAAGACATCAAGGCGGTTCGAAGTGGATTGGTACTGGGGGAAAGAGTCCTTTTGGCGCTTATGGATATAACCCAGAAGGAATTCGAGTTGGGCAGGCAGGGTCTAGAAATCGTCGGGCCGTAAAGGTTTGGGATAAACGAGAGTATAGAAATCTGGACGATACAGTTGAGCTAGGCACACGAAATATTAAGGTGGCGCTCAAGCGGCTTCGAAAATTCGCTAGAGAAGGGGCGGCAGATGAATTGGATCTTGATGGAACGATTCTCTCAACTGCGAAAAATGGCGGATATTTGGACTTAAAGATGGTTCCTGAGCGACGCAATGCGATTAAAGTGCTCATGTTTTTTGATATTGGCGGCTCTATGGACGATTATGTTCGTTCATGCGAGGAGTTGTTCTCAGCCGCACGCACGGAATTCAAGCATTTAGAGTATTTTTATTTTCATAATTTCATTTATGAATCAGTGTGGAAGGATAATCGAAGACGTAATAATGAGCGTATCCCCTGTCTCTTATACACATCTCCGAGCCCACGAGACCTCTCTACATCTCGTA
>CAJXPC010000023.1 GCA_913057845.1 uncultured Pseudomonadota bacterium | reverse complement strand
TCGTGGGCTCGGAGATGTGTATAAGAGACAGCATTAAGTATGGGACATCCGAACAAAAATCCCGCTGGATATCACGCTTGGTTTCCGGTCAAGATAAGGTTGCTTTTGGTGTCACTGAACCTGATGCAGGTTTAGATACGACAAAAATTAAGACGCGTGCGATTCAACGTGGTTCGGATTACGTGATCAGCGGCACTAAAGTGTGGATGTCGACAGCGCAGCACGCTAATAAAATGCTCCTGGTCACGCGCACAACACCGATCGAAGACTGTGCTAATCCAACAGATGGCATGACATTGTTTTACGTAGACCTGGACCGCGAGTACGTTGAGGTCCGTGGGATTGAAAAAATGGGTCGTGGTGCAGTGGATTCAAATTTAGTTTTCATTGATGGCCTCGTTGTGCCTGATGCCGACCGAATTGGTACCGAGGGTGAGGGTTTTAGAATGTTGCTCGACACCTTAAACCCTGAACGCATTCTCATTGCGGCTGAGGCAATAGGGATAGGACGTCGTGCCCTAGACAAAGCAGTGAACTATGCGAATGAACGCAAAGTTTTTGGTCGCCTGATCGGGCAGAACCAAAGTATTCAGCATCCATTAGCTGAGAGTTGGATGGCGCTAGAGGCAGCTAATCTGATGGTCTGGCGCGCGGCTAAGCTTTATGACGAAGATCAACCTTGTGGTGCAGAGGCAAACGCTGCAAAGTTTCTTGCTGCTGATGCAGCCTATGAGGCTTGTGACCGTGCAGTGCGCACGCACGGGGGGTTTGGGTATGCAAAGGAATATCACGTAGAACGTTACCTTCGAGAAATTATGATTCCTCGTATCGCGCCTGTGAGCCGTGAGCTCATCATGTGTTACATCGCGGAGAAGGTGCTGGGTTTGCCTCGTTCGTACTAATTTAATCGTATTTTTGATGTTTGGGTGGTTCTAAGTCTGCTGTAGAGCCAACAAACTGGTAGAATCCGCGGTCTCGGAGAGGTGGCAGAGTGGTTGAATGTGCCGGTCTCGAAAACCGTTGTACGTGCAAACGTACCGAGGGTTCGAATCCCTCTCTCTCCGCCAGTATTATATTTGCTGGGGGCCCACATCTAAAAGGCACAGAGGATCTCCAAGAAAAACAACCGGATAGCTTTCACCTATCAATAGGCAAGTGTTCAAAAATATGAGCCTTCATTCTTATGGCTAATACAAAAACACCAAAACACCAAAACACCAAAACACCAAAACACCAAAACACCAAAACACTTTAAGCTCAAAGTTAATGTCAACCTGGGCTAGCTTTATTACGGGAGATCAAAAGTGAAAAGATTTTTACCTTTAATACTTCTTTTGTTTGTTGGTAATGTGATGTGTGGAGAGATCACCGAGCAGTATTGGGTCGATGGCATAAATCCTTTTTTGAATAAACATATCCAATACGTAACGCATCACACCCTATATGTAACTTACTATCAGGATCAAAGCCCTTCTAAAAACATTATCTGTACAGTTTTTGATCAAAAAGGTCAGGCGATTATGGTAGGTGAGGAAAGGTCAGGTGGATATGTTGCACACCTAAGTTTTCACTTGAAAGAAAAATACCGACATCAAGAGCTCGAATTGAAGTGTGACTAAGTAATGACACTCGTGAGGATTGAATCATGAAAAGCTTATTAGGTACTCTGCTGTTTCTTGTGGCTGGCGTTAGTGTGGTGCTATATTTTTTTTGATAAATCACACTACCTTTCTGGTCTACGCTGGATAGTTTAGAAGGGATAGTAACTGACTTTATTTGAGGCAAAAAAGGCAAAACCTAGTAAATAGGTTTTGCCTCAGTTACTTCACTACTGCACAGTTGTATTTGTCGTCATCTTGGATTTAATCGTCTTGATATTCAAGACGCGTAACTGTACAAGCTTCTGTAAGTACGCTCTTTGGTATTCACTACGCGCGTGACGTTGACAGTATTGTGCCCACAAGCCCATAACACCCTCCTTTTTAAAGTTAGGTGCGTTCCTTCGGTAACCATTACCTACTTCCGTCTCTTTCGAGATGAACGATGATAATGCGTTCCTTCGACTGGGTAGTCTACTTCCGTCCGTGTAGGATGAACGTAAGCATGAATATTCCACTAATTGGTCTAAGTGTCAACATTTATATTGTTACTAGCTGCACATTAACTGTGACGTTGGTTTATTATCCTCTCCAAACAGGAGATGTAACCACGGTTTCTTTACATGGCATGTGCTGGTTATGTGCTCCATTTAATAAGTGAAGGGGTAGCTATGTCGTTCGTGCAATCAGTCAAACGTTGCTTTATCAATTACAAGAACTTTTCGGGCAGAGCTTCGAGATCTGATTATTGGTTTTTTTACCTTTTTGATATTATTATTTTTAATCTTATTAGCATAATCCATGGATCGCTTAACCAAGCTGATTCAGCTTTTATTGCGCTAGATATACTCATCATGATCTTTGGCATTGGGATAGGTATAACTTATCTCGCTGTCAGTGTCCGTCGTCTTCATGACGTAAACAGATCTGGTTGGTGGTTGTTAATCGCATTTACCGTGATCGGCATCTTATGGTTACTTTATTGGTTTACAAAGTCTGGGGATCCTGAAGCAAATAGATTTGGAGACGAACCAATAACTTAGATTGTTATTGGGCCTGGATGGTGCCAGGAGGATAATTCTAAGAGAGTAGAGAAAAGAGCGTGATCAATATGCAATACGCATATTGGGTTTTAGCGGTTGATCAGGCAAAAAAGTAGCTTGTTTGTCTGCAACTCTCTGAGTGCTCCATAACACGGCTAGTGCGTCCAAGATGTCGTCATCAGCGACATGTTTCTTTAGATACTCAGTTCGTATTGCTTCAAAATCAAAGGTTAAGAAGTGCTTCTCGATTAAACGTCTTCTCAGTAAAAATCCAATTGAGGTTTTTTTGCTCTCTAGAATGACCTCATTATTATTCATGGCTCTAAAGCTTAGCTCGGGATGTATCTCGTACATAGTCAACTGTTCGTGATGTATTACGGTCTGGACGTCTTTAATTTTTGGGAATAGATGCCATGACTGAATTGAAATCGATTTTCCAAAAGTTTTTTTTGAAAATTGACAGGCCGCTTCGTAGGTTGGTTGATAGAGCATTTGTGATGTGGGTGCTGTAAAGATCGATGATGCTTTTCTCCCGAGTAACGTTCTAGCTATCCGGTCTGCTTCTCGGGGAATCGAATCGCCCAACACCACCGGCATGTCAATGCCAATCGTTAAGAGTTCATTGTCCTTGAAGGATTCGACTAATTGATTGAGCTTTGCGAAGACGGCAGATTTTAAAAAACCAGATGGTTCTTTCCAAGTGGCGAACCAGCCGGACTTGCATCCATCAATTCCAATGATCACAGGCAATGAACTTGGTTGTTGTTCATGTGGGCTGAATCTGTCGCCAGATTAGGCGTGGAGGTTGGAAGTTGGTTTTCGACGGTCAATCTTGACATTGTGTCAGGAGTGATCAGACTTCAGAGTAACGTTCTTTCCAGAATTCATGGTGCGAGACTAGGTCATTTTTGCCGGAGATATCAGTGCCACGCATCAACATTAACGGTTGTTCCGTGAGGTTGAACGGGCTTTTAAATCGATCGTGATTGACTAACGATCGATCGTAGTGCGATGAAGCTGGCATGTATCTCAGTACCAACGCAGCTCTTCGTTTGGGTGACTTGTTTGCATGCGATCCATGTATGATTTTTACGTGATGCATGGATATTGCCCCTGGTTGAAGTTCGACATTGACCGCGCCAGATTCATCGAACTGATCGCTGTCTAACTCTAAGTTGAGGACGAGGTCTTTACGATCAGACATGTGGTGTTTATAAAGACCGGCTTCATGCGACCCTGGGATAAACCGCATACATCCATTCTCCGTTGTGACCTCATCCAGTGCAATCCATACCGTGCAGGTTTCGAGTGGGCGCATGGGCCAATACTCGCCGTCTTGATGCCAAGGCACTTCCCGACCTGTTAAGCTGGGTTTACAGAAGACTCGAGCGATCCAAAGAATGATATTGGGCCCTAAAACTTGCTCAACCATATCAAGAATCTCGGGATGAGATGCAACCTCTAAGAATGGATTGTTAACGCCTTCTGAGGCGAAATCAAGGAAATGTGGATTCGGAATATCTTCAGGTTTGAACTGGTCGCCAAGCCTGTTAATAGCTGATTCGATCCCTGTTTGCAAACGGGTGACGAGCTCATTGGATAGTTTGAAATCCGGAAACACATAGCCATTCTTGGAATAATATTTCAGTTGGTCTTGGTCTAATTGAGTCATGTCTTGTACCTTATAAATTCAGGATGTTCATGCATTTGGAATTACATCCCTGCTAAAAAATGAGACAGGGCTTTGATATCCTCGTCTGAGAGATTTTTCATAAATTCGCCTTTTAAACCATTGTCATTGGTTCGCGTGCCGTCTCTGAAATCCTTCATAATCTTTTCTAGATATACGCGTTTTTGCCTGGATAATCTGGGTATAGTGCCAGCGCCACGATAATTGGCTTGGTGACACGTCGCGCAACCGCTCGTTTTAGCGATTTCTTTACCGACTTTAGCTAAGTCTTCATCAATACCGCGTTGTGCCAAGATATTTTCTTCGTAATAAAAATTGGCAAGCGTGATGATGTCTTGGTCATTCAAGATGCCGACCAGTGGTGACATTTGTCCGTTAGATCGTGCCTCTGATTTGAAATCATGTAATTGTTTGATGAGGTAGTCCACATTTTGACGCGCAAGCGTGGGGTATTGACCTGAACTTGAGTTTCCGTCGGCGCCGTGACATCTCGCGCAGGCTCCAACCAGTTCTTGTGCTGTTTTTTCTTGCGTGTGGCCAATAGCCGTGACGCTCAAAAATCCGATGAGCATGATTAACTTGGTTATATTTGTCATCAATCTAATTTCTTTCTTCTGTGTGAGTGCTTGATATCCATATTAGAGCATAAATCGTTAAATATAATAGTTCATTAGATTATGCTGAGGCTATTGGGTTTAAGACTTTTTAGATTAATTGGAATCTAAGGGAGCCCTGTGGCGATGGATGGATGATAGGGTATGAGTAATGCGCAGACAAACAGTTATCATGGATTATGTGTGACGTGACATATTTAATGTTACTGAGACTGATTGGCATTTTTGTGTCTGCATGTGTTTTGGGAGGGTGTCAGTCTTTGTCGCGGTATGAAGTAGAACTCAATCAGGTTTCCGATGCGGTTCTATCTGGACAGTTGGACGATGCTTTGGGTTTGCATGAGCGTCGACACGTAACCGCTAATCAACTTCTTTATTTTCTCGAGGCTGGGGAGTTATATTGGTTAAAGGGGGACTATGACCAAGCGCTGAAACTTTGGCGCGCTGCTGATCAACTCGTTCAGGGGTGGGAATCATTGGCTCGCCTCAATACAGGTTTAATCACTCAGGATGTCGGCTCCGTCTTGATTAACGATAAAGTAAAAAGTTACCAAGGGTATGACTTTGAAAAAGTTATGCTCACAACCCGCATTGCGCTCACGCACCTTATGATGGGAGACGTCGCTTCAGCACGTGTTGCCATTAAATCCACTCATGAGCGGGAAGCGATTATTGAGGGATTTAGAGAGCGACAAGCACTTTTAGTATCACAAGAGGATGCTCAAAAATCTTATCGGATTGAGGATTTAAATGGCTATCCCGTCGAGACAAGTGACGCCCCAGAGTTGAGTGGTTTACGGAATAGCTATCAAAATGCGTTCAGCCATTACTTGGCTGGGTTCATCTATGAGCAACTCAATGAGCCCAGTTTATCTGCACCCGGATATAGAAAAGCAATTGAGCTTAGGTCAAATCATCCCGTATTGCGTGCCGGGTTAATGGGTCTCGAAGAGCGTATAAAGCGTCCTGATGATGATGGCTACACCGACTTGTTGGTTGTCTATGAAGAAGGACTGTCACCATCAAAAATATCTATTGAAATCAATGGTTTGTTAGTCCATAACGGTGACATTACGTACGTACCTTTCTCGGTGCCTGCATACGGTGCTCGTTCCGAGTTGCCTCAACCGAGTGTCATTGTTGCAGGTGATGTCATTGAGTTCAGTCCGGATATTGTTGATATTGATCTCATGTCTCGTCGATCGTTAAAGGATGAGATGCCGGGTATCATCACGAGAGGTGTACTGCGTAGTGGCCTGAAAGTGTCAATGCAAAGTGCCGCTGACGAACTGGATGATTCAGGAGTCGTGGGTGATTTGGTTGCTCTCGCAGCAATTGTTACGGAGTCAGCGGATGATAGGAGTTGGCGTTTATTGCCGGCGCGCATTGGGCTTGGTCGCGTGCTCATGCATCGAGGGGCACATCATATCGAATTTCGATCGGGATCAAGCAGTCGGTCGATGGATGTAGTTGTTGATGGTAAATATATGCTACTTTTTATGCGCCGGGTAGGCGCACAATGGTATGTTAAGCAAGTGTCTTTTGACTAATTGATGGGTGAGCGCATATGAGATCCTGGTTTAAGCAATTACGGTACCTCTCAGCATTGGGGTTGCTCCTGTTCCTTGTGTCGTGTTCGTTCATGGGCAAGAAAAATGGATGTCCAAACGGTGACGTAGTCTTCGTCGGCGATTTAGGAGATATTGATATTGTCAAAGTTTCGTGTATTCCTAAAGATGGCATTTTGCGCGTTTTAGTCGAAATAAAAAACGATGATGATAAAGAGCGATCATTGGCTTATCGTTTTGATTGGTTTGATGAAGAGGGAGTGGTGCTTGGTCGAGAGGAAGCTTGGAAGCCGGTTTATCTCTATCCAAAGGAAGTTAAAACAATTCGAGGTACTGCGCCTAATTGGTTGGCGGCAGACACCAAATTTTTGATTAAAGAGTGAGCGAGGTTACCTATATGTTCCAGCGAACTTACGTTTTACGCGTTGCGCTTTTGATTGTTTTTAGTATGGTTTTGGGATGCTCCAAATCGGTTCGTTATGGAGACCCAAAGGGTATCGAAACAGTGTCAATTGAGTTTGGTTCAACGGACTTGCACAAAGTCGCGGAAGAGATGACGCGCTCCATGTTGGTGTCTCAATTAGTGGTTGAGGGGAATCGCCCATTGATTACTGTGCAAGATGTTAAAAACCTTACGAGTGAATACATCGATACACGTGCGATTACAGATTCGATTCGAACCGAGTTAGCGCGAAGCGGGGTCGTTCGATTTGTCGTGGATGAGGAAGCAATGGCACAACAAGTCAGTGAATTAGACCGTCAACAGGATGGGGAATACTACGACCAAGAGACGATAGCCGAGAAAGGCAAAATGCTAGGCGCTGCCTATCGATTGGAAGGTAGTATTCGGTCGATAGTGAAGCAGAGTTCGGATGTGAAAGATGTTTACTACAAGGTAAACCTGCAGGTCTGGGAAATACGAACTGGAATTCTCGAGTGGTCAGACGAGACCGATATTAGGAAAATACGGGATTAACCGAACGCGCCACCTTAAATGTCGCGACATGAGTTGTAGAACTCTAGTGGTCTTTATTCGTTCGAAATATTTCATCGACATGCAGATCTAGCCAATCGATCAGGGTATAGAGTCTTCCGCAGTCGGGAAACCCTTCCCCTGAGAGCCATCGCAGAGCCGTTTGTCGTGAAATCGTGGTGGTTCCAGTCGCGCGCAAGTTGTATTGATCGGCAAATTTAGCGCCGCTGAATTTCTCGCCGTATTTTGGACGCTACGGTGTCATTCAGGTGTGAAGAGAAACGTTCGAGTATTAAATCCCTATTCTCGCGGGTCATGATTTTGTGGCGCTGCAATGTTGTGGATAATTTTTAGTACTTACATCCCAAGACCATTTGCAATCGAATTGCCTAAACTGTACTTGCCCTAATTCATTTTTTGACAAGTTTCTATTGTCAATGTTAAAAATTGCAGCACAATATGCTTGTTTGCGCCATATGAGTCGCACTTTAAGTGCGTTTATCTAATTAGATCTATTAAAACTGATGTGTCGGTACTGATTGATTTAGCAATCGGTAGTGTGTTCGTCGGTTAAATGGTATCGATGCAACTTGTGAATGCTGCCGGTAAGCCGTTATACCTGCAATATGATGTGTATCGCGTTGAGATGTAACTGTGCGCCGAAGATGATGTCGTAGAGCACTTTAAAAGGCCCTCAACAGAGGGATTTTTAAATTAAATCGTCGAGCTATTTTTTCAATTGTTGTTTGAGCGCGATCTGGCAGTGAGCCAGTTTGTGAAACCTGCGTTTCGCAAACCTCACATAAACGATACTCAGCACCCAATGGATAGGCCGGATTGATGCGATTCTAGCTAAGAGACTCCAGAGGGGTAAGTGTCTCCAAATCACAATAAACGCGCCGACACCGATGTGTAAACACCCTGAATTATCTTTTACATGCAGCTGCTCGAGAGCCATCACGAGATCAAATGATTCTTTGTCTAGATTGAGGTTGGGGTCTGAGAGGCTTTGCCACAGAAACTGTTCCTTTTTATCTGCGTGTTGGTATGTGCGAATTTCTTTGGAGCATAGGCCGCACAGGTCATCATAAAAGACGGTGATCACGATATTGTCCTTTGAATTAAAGAGATTCAGATGATCCGTGGTGTATTAGGTTCCCGTATAGACTGTGATTAGATCGCTGTAGCACTACTTTTGACATGTCTGGTATTGAACTTTGTATAGAATTGAGACTCACATCTTTCAATATGTTATTTGAACGGAATTTAACCATGATTCGATACAGCTCCATTGTTTTTGCCTTGTCATTGCTTATGGCCACGTGGAGTGCGCATGCTCAAACGCATCAGATGAATCCTTCTGATTTAGAAGTGCCGATTGCTGACGTGAAGGTGGTGGCACAAGGTGGTGAGTTATTTTCTGAAAAATGCTCGGCATGTCATGGTGGCCGTGGCGTGGGAACTGGACGAGCGCCATGTCTCAGTTGTGGGAAGTTTATGTTTAGGGGAAACACCAACAGCGAGATCTATGAAACGATTCACTCGGGCACGCCTCGAACCGGTAGTCGCGGTGGAAAGATGGGTGCGTTCAGTAGCGTATTGAATAATGACCAAATTATAGCTGTTGTGACTTATCTGCGGGCGACCGAGCAAGCGCGCATCGCGTCGAGTGAAATCAAAGACCCCTATGCTGAAAATCAAGACGCGATGGTTTTTCCAGAATAGTTATACAGAATCAACCTCCCGAAGGCAGACGGCAAAGGCTACTCTAGAGCCTGCGCCGTCTTCTCCTTCTGAATATCCTTGCAGACCCTCTGTAAAATGAGTGCCCATACAATGGGACCCGGTGCGTGCGTATTTTTTGATGTAGATGGCAAATTGTAAGGCCGATGAGCACACCGATGATCCCACCTGCTGCGTTTGCGAGCAGATCCATGGGATCTCCTGAACGATTGATATGGGGTTGAATCAATTCGATTGCAGTTCCTAGTAAAAGCGTCAACGTCAGCATAAGGCGCCAGTATTGGCGCTCGACAAGTACCATTGGGAGTGCAAATGCGCTGAATGCGATGAGGTGATGTAATCTGTCGCCTCCAGGTGGTGACATCATTGCCAGGGAAGGGGTGAGAGTTCCAACATAAATGGCAATCCCGGTGAGTGAGGTTGCCGTAAAACCAACTCGAAACGAAATCATGTCACAACTCTCTAGGGAGACGTTAGTTGTTAAATCGATGCGCGTTTAGGCGGAGGACCTCTGAAGAGTTCTTCAATGGAAACGCCTATGGGAGAGCCTTGCTCCCACATGCCTGTCCAGTTGTTGCCATTCTCCGAGGTGAAGGTTGCTTTTCCGTTAATGGTGTTGTCCTGCCACTGGCCGGTGATGCGCTTGCCGTCGTTGAATATGAGTGATCCATAACCACTGCGTTTGTCGTTGGCCCACTGTCCTTCGTAATAAGTGCCATCGGCGGAGGTCAGTCGACCCTGACCTGAGCGAGCGTCAAAGAAATGCTCACCTGCATAGCAATCTCCGTTAGCAAAGCGATATTCCCCATAACCGTGGTATTTGCCTTGCCTGAAACTACCGAAATACACGTCTCCGTCACCAAAGATAAAGACACCTGTGCCGTCACTCTGTCCCCGTACGTACATGCCAGAGTAATGAGCGCCATTGGCGTAAGTCAGTGTTCCTTGACCATAAAATTTGTCCTCTTTGAATTGACCCACGTAAAACGACCCATCCGCAAACTTGTAGATACCTCGGCCTTCTGAAAGGCCTTGGTTGATGTCGCCAATATAAAAATCACCGTTCTCAAATGTGATGTCACCGTAACAGTTGATCCACTCTTCTTTATTGCTGCTTTCGCAAAAATCTAGAGCGAATGAGGGGGTTGAACAGGTGAGTCCCGCTGCAAGTGTTAATGCGAAAATTGTTTTCATCGCTATCTCCCATTAAAAACAACATCTAGAAAGTGTGTTTTGTTGCTGAGATCAAGAATAGGGATGCTCTGTGGGAATCCAGAGGCAAGAATGTGGCGATTAAATGACCGGGTTACTTTCAGAGGCCCAGTATTTTTGATGGGGTGTTTAGGTGCAGAATGAAGAGTGAAAATTGGCACGAAGGGTTTCGTACCAATCCATAAGTCATGATTTTGTAACCAATTGATTGAGTTAAATACCCCCTTTGATTAATTGCATATAACTCATTTCACCTTGGTTTTTGATGCAAAATAATCCATTAGGGCTAACAATACCCCCGACGTGACAAAAGCTGCATGAGTGAGCAGTAACCACTTCAGGTCTTCTTTATTGACCGCTTCCATATTCATAAATTGCTTTAATAAATGAACACCTGAGATCGCCACAATTGAACCGATAAGTTTTATTTTTAAACCACTAAAATCCACGGTTCCCATCCAGCTAGGGCGATGTGCGTCCTCTCCGACGTCAATATGAGAAACAAAATTCTCATAACCGGCAAAAATAACCATCAATAAAAGATTTCCGGTTAAGGACAAGTCAATCAGTGTTAATACGAATAGCAAGACATCGCTCTCGGAAGAAACAAATACTCCTGGAGCAAAATGAAATATCTCTTGCGTGAATTTCACTAGCAATACCGCTAAAGCGAATACCAGGCCGACGTAAAAAGGAGCCAATAACCAACGACTCGCGAATAACCCTTTTTCGATCTTATGATGAAACCCCATCTCGCTTTCTCCCCATCTTTAGTGGTTCGCCAAACCTAAAAAAATATTCTGTCTGCACTATGCGGAGTTTAGCCCATGTAGATGAAAACGCCTATGATCTTATGGCCCCATGTCTCAGTACTAAAATATTTTGCATGAGGCTATACAGGATCCAACCTTTGCGAATAAAGAATTATTTTATGCATGGTGTTCGCGGAGAATCCTCACGCTATTAGATCTGTCTCTTATACACATCTGACGCTGCCGACGAATAGAGAGGTGTA
>CAJXPC010000022.1 GCA_913057845.1 uncultured Pseudomonadota bacterium | reverse complement strand
TACGAGATGTAGAGAGGTCTCGTGGGCTCGGAGATGTGTATAAGAGACAGGAAGTTATCAACACATATTTGGATAGGAATTGGTTTCCACGAATACCCATTCTTGATTCGGTCAGTTCGCCTGCTATGTCCATTAAAATGATCTTCGATGCGTTCGCAAATGATAATGTCATGAAAAATCTGACTCAATATGGTGTTCAAGACAAAGCCGTCAAGTGGCCTAAGCCAGTAGGGCAGGCCCGAGGATGTTGTTTCTATGGCTTGCTGATCTCTGAGTCTGCAAGTGCGTTCAAGGGTGCTTCAAAGCGTAAGCTTCAAGAAGTTAATGATTCTGTTCGTGCGTACATGCGTGAGAAATTCGCGCTCGCTCATCAAGAAGGTTTGCTGAAAGATGATGTTTCTGTGGATGAAGCAAATGAATTTTACGCGGATCAGTGTCTTCTCATGCAACTCATGCGGCGGCGAGGCTATTCGAAAAAAAGGATGATCGTGTCGCGAGATTTTGCGCTAAAGAGCCTATTCACTGAAAGCGCATTAGCAGCAATTCTGCATTAATCGTTTAATTCTATGGTCCCAGCGAATCACCTGATGGGTGGGGCAGGGCATTCAGCATATCTAATATGAAGACATCGAGCGCATTCCTTGCTATGTGAGGAGCGCTCTTTTTTTGCGCGTGTCGATGCGCTTGTGTGCACCAAGTGCGTGCGTTTCGGCTGCTCTAAGCTGGTGCGCATCAGCAGTAAGGTCACGGATTTAAGGTTAAACCACGTCGATGGCTTGGCACGAGTATTGCTTAATAGTTAAGTGACGAGATAAATGATCGTGCATAAAGGTGCGCAAAATGCTCGTCGCGTGGAGGAGAGTACTTTAACTTTTTAAAGGAAGGACTTTCAATGATGCCGTTGGTTTTGAATTTCCCCTCAGTGAACTTGGTGATGATTGGGGCATCGCTGACCCAGTTGATGTCGATCCTCAGTCGATTGAGGCGCTTCTTGTGCCTGTCGATACTGATTGCGGTCTCGGGTATCGCTCAGTCAGAGACGGTATCTGGCGGCTGGTCGAACACAATCGACGTGATTAATTCATATTCTGCTGAGAAGGCTCTCACCTATGATGCCCTCGTCCAAGAATTGGCGTTTCAGGCCTCTGAAATCACAGGCCTATCCGTGCCCTTGGTTTTGCCGAGAGTGGTTCACGCGGATTCAGAAACTGTGTCGCGCTATGCGTGTTCGGGCAAGTGCAGAGCGCTGGCTGCCTATCACCCGCATCACGGTATCGTTTTGGATCATTCGATAGACCCGTTTAGCAATCATCTCGCGCGATCTATTTTGTTACATGAGATTGTTCATTATCTTCAGGATAAGAATAAGTTCTACGCTCATTCGAGTGATTGTGCTCGCTGGTTTAAGCGAGAAGAGCACGCTTATGCTGCACAAAATAACTTTCTAAAAAAGGTACACAGTACGACACGGGTGTCGATGTCGTTAAGTAAGAGTTGCCGCACCAATAATGGTTAATGATGCGTGAATGTTCGTGATGAATTTAAGAACAAGCGCTGCTTTGTGGTTTATCGGAGGTACTTAGTATGACAATGAAAGCGAGCATTAAAGACGTGGTGCGCCGCGGGCACCTTGGGGCGTTATCAGCGGTTGTTTTAGGTGCCGTGGTGGTCACTGTGCTTCCGGGGTGCGGGGATTCGAATATTTTCGTTCTCCAACCTCTTGCATCTAAGCCGAGTACCATTACGATCGAAGACTCTGGTGAGAAAGCAGCATACATCCCGTCGACGACCGAGACCATTAAATGGGGTCGACTGCCTAACGCGACAGATGTACCTTTGGTGACGATCACTTCTGGATCTGTGGTGGTATTCGATACGTTATCGCATGAGGGACTTCTTGAGGATCAAGGAAGAAATCCGGCTGATTATTTTGGGTCCCATGATGTTGAGAAACAGTATGTTTTAGATGATGCTATTGAGATCGCAGGCTCCTCGATTAATCATGATTTTTATAAAGACGGACCACACATTGTTACGGGTCCTATAGCGATCGAGGGCGCGATGCCCGGTGATGTGCTGAAAGTTGAGGTGCTTAACTTAATCCCTCGTGTCCCTTATGGGGTGATTTCAAACCGCCACAGTAAAGGCGCGCTACCGGGAGAATTTCCGGAAACACCACGGCCATCTGAGCCGTTGCGTAGCCACGATCCACAAACACTTGGGAATGTTTCTGTGTTTACGCCTATTGAAAAAGACACTGAAACCGAGCAATGGTTGGGTATCTTAAATAATCGGGAGGGAAAACGAGTGACGTTTCCTGCGACCCCTTTCATGGGCATCATGGGAGTTGCCCCAAACACCGAAGAGTTGGTTCATTCTGTGCCGCCCGATGTCCACGGGGGAAATATTGATATCAAAGACCTCGGGGTGGGTGCAACGCTCTATCTTCCCGTTTTTGTTAAGGGAGGATTATTTTTTACTGGAGATCCACACATGGCTCAGGGCAATGGAGAGGTCGCACTCACGGCTCTCGAACAATCCATTCGTGCCACCTTCAGAATTACTTTAATTAGAAATAATGTGGCCGGTACGCCGGTGGGGTCAGGCACTTTGATGCAACCCTTTGGAGAGACCAAGGACTTTTGGATCACGATGGGTTTTGATCGTGATTTGGATGAGGCTATGAAGAAAACAGTTCGGGAGTCGATAAGATTTTTGGAAGAAAAGCTTGATATGGATCGCGCGACAGCTTTGGCTTATTTATCTGCAGCGACTGATTTCAACGTATCGCAGGTGGTGGATGGAAATAAGGGTATTCACGCCCTGATTCGAAAAAAAGATTTTGCGTCTATTTTAGAAACTGATTGAGCGGTCTTGATGTCGAATACTTATGAACAATTTGAATATGTGCTGAAGGATTTGTTCTTTCGATATGAGGACGCACGCGCCAAAATAGATCTTGTGAGGCTCAAAGGTTTTTTCAACTATGAGAAGGTCTTAGGTAAGTTGTCTTGTCCAAGATAAGTGATGCCCTAATTATCCTGATGACGGACCTTGATGGAACGTTATTGGACTACGATAATTTTGACTACGAGCCGCTCAAGGTGTTTATGAATAAGCTAATTGCGAGTGGCGTTGTGATCATTCCTAATTCCAGTAAAACATCTGCTGAGTTGGAGCATTTTTGTAAGGATTTTGATGCACCTTTGACATACGTGTGTGAAAACGGTGCGGCAATACATCATTTAACGGCAGCCAATGCACTTAAATCTGAGACATCTATTGATCGCATCGTGCTTGGGAAACCGATATCAGTGCTTATGGGTCATTGGACGGGATGTATATCAGCGCAACTTCGTGATCAGTGTGTGTTTTTAGACGAACTGAGTCGTGTAGAGCAAGCGCAAATTTTAGGATTGGAAAATGCGGCATTAGATCGAGCCATGAATCGTGAATACTCTCGTCCGTTTGTATTCGAAGGTTCTGAAGATGAGTTTCACCGGCTTCACGATGCAGCGAATAAATTTGATCTTAATGTTGTTAGAGGTGGCAGAGTTTCTCAGTTGTCCGCGAATCATGACAAAGCGGACAGTATTGCCATCGTGCGAGAGGCGATGGCGGCAGATTCCAAACATGCCGTAATTGTCGCCTTAGGGGACAGTGAGAATGACATCAATATGCTCTGTCATGCGGATATTGCCTGCGTGATTCCGACAAAGAACCGAAAGGTTTTGTCGTTTAATTCAAACAAATCATTTCAAAAAACAATTCATGTGTCGCAACCGGCACCTCACGGATGGCTAGAAGCGGTTGAGGCCGCATTGTCATTTATTTCAATGGAGTCAAGGTATTGCTATGGCTGATTTTTCACAAAATGGTTGGGTTACGACACTTCATAATTTTAAAACTCGGTCGACAGAAGATCTTGAGGCTGATCTGAATTTGTTTTCAGGGTATCGACCGATGGAGCTCATACTTCCTAGTCTTTATTCTGAATTGGAGGGGTCTGCGTTAAAGCATATCGTTGAGCAGATTAGCCAAGTTACCTATCTGAATCATGTTGTCATCGGGCTGGATCGAGCGGACCGAGATCAGTATGAACATGCTTTTTCATTTTTTAAGAATTTACGGCAATCATTTTCCATGTTGTGGAATGATAGTCCTCGCTTGACGTCAATCCATAATGAACTAGAAGACAAAGGATTGGCTCCTCAAGAGATGGGTAAGGGGAGGAACGTCTGGTATAGCATTGGTTATGTTCATGCGCGTGCTAAGGCTGAAGCTGTCGCACTTCATGACTGCGATATTGTCACCTATGATCGGGAATTGCTCGCCAGGCTTTTTTACCCAGTCGCTAACCCACATTACCAATTTGAATTTTGTAAGGGATTTTACGCTCGGGTCACTGATGACAAAATGAACGGTCGAGCATGTCGTTTGTTGGTGACGCCGTTACTGTTGGCATTAGAGCAAGTCCTTGGCAGTTGTGAGTACATCAGATTCATGCAAAGTTTTCGGTATCCACTGGCGGGAGAGTTTTCATTCAGGCGATCGTTGATTCCGGAACTACGTATTTCATCAGACTGGGGTCTAGAGGTAGCCATCTTGTCAGAGATGCAGCGCAATCAAGCGAGTAATAGAATCTGTCAGGTTGATATTTCCGATGCCTATGACCATAAGCATCAGGATTTATCCGAGGATGATAAAAGTGCCGGGTTGTCCCGAATGTCCATCGATATCACTAAGGTGCTGATTAGAAAGCTGGCAACTAGGGGTTATTGTTTCGGTCCAGATGTGTTCAGAACCCTAAAGGCGACATACTTCCGTTTGGCTCTCGACATGGTTCATTATTATCAAGCAGATGCTGAGATTAATGGTCTTTCTTTTGATATTGATTTGGAAGAGCGGGCTGTTGAACTGTTTGCTGAGAACATCATGCATGCTGGTGAGGCATTCACTGATAACCCAATGGAGACGCCATTCATCCCTTCATGGAATCGGGTGAATTCAGCGATTCCAGATCTCACGAGTCGCTTGCGTATAGCGGTAGAGAAAGATAATGCAGAACTACGATGATCGAGACAAGGCCTTAATCAGTGAATCGATTCTGCGTTGGTTAAAAGAAATTTATAAAGACGAGTGGAGTGATGAGTTATCAGCCCTTACTGCTCGAATCAGTACTCGACTGACGACAGGTGCCGAGCGTGTAAACCCGAACCTGGAGAAATGGGATCAAGGGACGTGTGTGCTGATCAGCTATGCTGATTCAGTGACGGAGGAGGGGCTCTCTCCCATTGTATCTTTAGGTCGTTTTTGCGATACATATCTTCATGGTGTTGTCAGCACCATACATATACTGCCATTTTTTCCGTCAAGTGGGGACGATGGATTTGCCGTTTCGGATCACGAGCGCGTGGATGCGTCACTGGGTGCGTGGGCTGATGTCACCTCGCTCTCAAAAAAATACCGGGTTATGGCTGATCTAGTCCTTAACCATGGCGCTCAATCCAGTCCGTTATTTCAGCAGTTTCTAAATGATGAGGAACCTGGAAACAGTTTTTTTCTGACTGTTAACGAAGACTTTGACGTCTCTCGGGTGATTCGTCCAAGGGGACATCCGTTACTTCTGACGGTGACCACCAAGTCAGCTGAGAGAGTGGTTTGGTGTACGTTCAGCGAAGATCAAGTGGACTACGATTTTACCAATCCAGCAGTACTTGAGTATTTTTTAAATGTCATTCTTGATTTTATCAATCATGGTGTTTCTGTATTGAGGCTCGACGCTGTGGGGTTTTTATGGAAGCGTTCTGGTACCACTTGTTTGAACCTCAGTCAGACGCATGCCATTATCAAACTCATCAGGTATATCTGTGATGCGTATGCGGACGATGTGGTGATTGTCACGGAGACCAATCTGCCCAATCAAGAAAATCTGAGTTATTTTGGCAATGGAAATGAGGCGCATTGGATCTATAATTTCCCGCTGCCCCCGTTATTACTACACACGCTCTTAACCGGTGACTCTAATGTGCTGAGGCGCTGGGCTATGAGTATGCCGCCAGCACTTTTGGGGAACAGTTATTTGAATTTTTTAGCTTCGCATGATGGTTTTGGCCTTCGGCCCACGGAGGGTTTACTTGATGATGATGCGCGCGAAAATCTTGTTCAACGCTTAGAACAAAACGGCAGTCTATTCACTTGGCGCACGATGCAGGATGGAACGAAAAAGATTTATGAGGCAAATATCACCTTATACAGTGCGCTTGAGAAAACGGATGTCGACCCCAATGGTCGTTACGCGATGCAAAGATTTATCGCAGCTCATTTAGTCATGTTCAGTTTGGAGGGGGTTCCTGCGTTATATATTAACTCTCTGTTGGCAACCGAGAATGATCTGGATGAAGTATCCACTTCGGGTATTAATCGACGGATTAATCGAAAAAAACATACCAAAGCATTCATTGATTCACGTTTGAGCAGCACGCATACCCGTGAGCACATACTATTCGATACGCTTAAAACCTTAATTAAAATGAGGGCTGCTCAGGCTGCATTTCATCCTAATGCCACACAATTCACGCTTCAACTGGGTCGAGATTATTTTGGGGTTTGGCGTCAAAGTCAAGATCGTGGACAGAGCGTTTTCGCGATTACGAATTTAACGTCTACTGCTAAGAGATTACAGCTTGCGGACTTAAACTTAATCGAGATTGAAAGCTGGCGAGATCTTATTGGTGGGGCGCGATTGCTCTCGCATCAAAGCGAAATGGGGCTTGACCCTTATCAAACAGTTTGGATTACAAATAAGTAATCAATCATTGATAACTTATTAATCGCTTGTTGTCGCTTTAAACGAATGGCTTTCGTGAGATCAGGTCAGTGGCACGCCTTGCCGAGCGCTTTCAGTCGCCAATAGTTGTAGGGTAGAGGGGCCAAAAACCCAGCGAACAACATGGGCGGGATGACCCACCAGGTTAACATCGCGCCACCGGTTAACAGAACATCGATTAAGTTCATAGCCGTTTCCATTGCGACCATCGAGATCAAAGACATACCGATTGCTGTTTTGAACGCAACTGATAGAGACATTTGTTTTGTGAGAATTAATGTTTCCAGGGCTATTGAGGTCAGAAGGCCATTAATAATGGCAAGCAGCATGATTTGCCACACAGGCCACGTTAATGCCGTCCACTGAGCATAGGCAATTGTTCCAAAGTCACCGATAGAACAACCAGCAAGACACCACATCGTATTGTGGGCTGCTCGCTTCCACGTGTGCTGACAAACCCAGGAAATATTTAGCATGAAGTAATAAGGGTTGCGGAGTGCTATTAAAAGAGGTTATGCCAAGAGGATACTACGATTGGAGTAGGTAAATAATTTCCATCTAACCATACCGTGGTGTGAGCGCCGCTATGGATACGATGATTGTTGGCCGAAAAATAGATTTAAAGCTATAGTTTTTCTTCTGCAGAGGTCTCTTCGAGAAAGCCGTCAGCCCTCAGTGTGATCACAAGTGTGTCTCTCCACCCATTTACACCGTCGGGCTGAATTGGAGTCGTCTCATGGATGACTCGCCTGTCGTCGAGTATGAGGAGGCTCCATGGTTGAGACATGGTGAATCGTTGTCCATTGGGTGTATCGACTTCGAATACATGAGTTTCGCCGCCGGTCACGTTCTTTCTCTCAATAAGGCATAGGGCAACCCAGTCGACGCCGTCTCGATGCGCGCCCTCTGGGGTCGGTCGACCAATGCCGTTGGTCGTGTCAATACGAAATTGATGTGCTTCGCTATACCAGAGCTTTTCGCCATCTATGCGGGAAGCTAACTTGGCCAACCACATGAGTAACTCTTTGAAGAACTGTGAGGACAAAACATCTGTAGTAATTGGGTCGAACCATCGGTGCATGCCGCCATGAAGCGCGTTGTAGGTCGTGGGTTGCCAGTGGGCCCGTTGTGGGACTACGTGTAAGTCAGAAGTGCTGATCTCTAGACTTGCGTGTCGGCGCTTTCTGTACTTGCCCCCGTCTTTTAAGTACTCATCTGTTGTCAGATGGTGCCATGAGTCAGACAGCTCTTGCAGTTCTTTTGGCGCAGTATTAAATAATCCCATGAGGGCACTCGGATCGATGTTCGCGTAGCCCCGTTGTTTGATGATCTGTTCGACTTGCTCGATCGCAGTGAAATTGGGTTCTAGATTGGATTTATGCAGTTTTCTTTTCAAGGGTAACCATCTTTAAAAAAGCTAAGGAGTACATTATAAGCTCAGTACAGAGCTTTTCTGAAGCGCTACCTTAATCCTGCGAAAGATCTGGGCCATTAATTTTTGTAACGAGCGTCGTCAGTCCTTCTGAACCAAGCCACCAACGGTTTGCCATGCTGACTGCTAACTCTCTCACACCTCTGCCAAGCGAATTGAAAACATCTTTTTCGAAAGGCTGTTGTTTGGCTAAGGCCTCAATGAGGATTTGAGTGGTTGCGTGCGCTTCACGTACGGATGGATCGTCTTGGATCCCCAGCTGTTCGTAAATCACCTTTAGGTTTCCATCTACTCTCAAGAGTGTTTCACTCCAGTTCTTAGATACTTCTCCCGCCATTTCTGAGAATTGTGGGAAGCCAAATAATTGGTTTATTGCTTCAAGGACCTGATTTTTAAAATATTTAGCATCTGTATCCAAATAAATTAAGGTCCGTCCCAGTTCGGCATCTGTGTTTTCACGCAGCATCCTGAGTTGAGACTCTGGTAACTGATCGAGGATTTTATTGTGCAATATCCAAGGTTGGTGATAGATGGAATCTGTAAGTGACGTATTGAATTGGGCGTTCGCGTGGGGGCTTATGAAGCCGGCCAAACACGTAAGCAGCAAGCAGCGTAATAATAATATTGACGATCCCATCATGTGACACTCCTTGTTGTCGAGTTACAGACTTTACGGGTGTTTGTCCAACGAACAGCCCCAATATATATAGATTTGAGGTGAATCGGTTGAATTCAGCCGGAAATCTCCGGAAATCAACGATTCCGGCAACGTTTCATGATTTAGGTGGGGTAATAGATGATTTTAAATTTGAAATGCGAGAGAATGACAAAGTTATCTTAGCGGCATGATAAGTGTGTATTTTGTAGTTTAAGTGCGACATGACAGGAGAAAAATATGAGTTTAAGGATCAACGACACAATACCTAATTTAGACGTGGAAACTGATGAGGGTAAGACCTCACTGCATGACTTCGTGGGTGAGAGCTGGACGATACTGTTTTCACATCCGAAGGACTTCACGCCCGTATGTACCACTGAGTTTGGCGCGGTTGCGCAACTCAAGAGTGAGTGGGACAAACGCAGTACCAAAGTGATTGGTATTTCGGTAGATAGCGCAGAGGATCATCGAAATTGGAAAAAAGATATTGAAAAGGTGGGTGGTGCAAAGCCTGAGTTTCCAATTATCGCTGATGACAATCTTGCCGTATCGAAAGCGTTTGATATGTTACCTGCTGAAGCATACCTGCCCGATGGTCGAACGCCGGCTCACAGTGCCACCGTGCGCTCAGTTTTTATTATCGGACCCGATAAGCAACTCAAGCTCACCATGACCTATCCGATGACAGTGGGTCGTAACTTTGCAGAGGTTCTCAGAGCACTTGACGCGCTTCAAACGTCTGCAGCACACGGTGTGGCGACCCCAGCTAACTGGCAAGTGGGTGAGGATGTTGTGATACCTGCGGCCGTCAGCGACGAAGATGCTAAGGCAAAGTTCGGTAGTTTTGAGACGTTAACGCCGTATCTCAGAAAAGCTAAGTTACCTAATTAATATCAGGTACGCCGCGCAACGCAGAGCTAACCTCGTTGTGTGGTTTTTTTGTATCACTCGAACATTGAAACAATACGAAACATTATGATGGGTGGATCATGAAGGAGCTTCGCACACCAACCGGCTTGTCTGTGCATCAGTTTGTCGGTTTACGGTCTGGGCCAAAGCTAATCATCTTGGGTGCTGTGCACGGAAACGAGACCTGTGGGACGGAAGCACTGCAGCGTTTACAACGAGAGATTGAAAGTGGGGAAGTGTGTATTGAGCAAGGCACGCTCACCATGGTGCCGATCACCAATCCACTTGCATTCCAGCTCGAACGTCGTCACGGTGACCGAAACCTGAACCGCAACATGCGTGTTAGCGACAATCCGCAAGACTTTGAAGATTCCATCTGTAATGTGCTTTGCCCGATGCTCGAGCAACACGATGTGTTGATTGATCTGCATTCGTTTCAGGCGCCTGGTATTCCCTTCGCACTCATTGGTGCATCCAATAATACGGGTGCTCTGGAGCCGATAGCGCTTGCTAAGCAGGAGGAAGGTTTGGCACTTCGCTTAGGGGCTGATCGATTTGTTGAAGGTTGGCTTGAGACGTATGCTCAAGGGGTTCGTGATCGTCAAGCACGGGGCGTTGAGGCTCACGTTGATTATGGCGTTGGCACCACGGAAACCATGCGGCGCAGCGGTGGTATCGCAGTGACACTTGAGTGTGGACAACACGCGGATGATGGTGCGCCACTGACTGCGTACACCGCAATACGCAATACACTTGCGCACCTGGGTATGACGTCAGATACGAAACCTAAGCCCGTTACAGAACCCGAGGTAATACGTCTTTACCAGGTTATCGATCGACTTGACCCTGATGATTGCTTTACTCGAGATTGGTTAAGTTTTGAGGAAATTAAACGCGGGACGGTCATTGCCCACCGGCGTGATGGCACTGCGTTAACTGCGGACCAGGATGGGTGGATTGTATTTCCGAATACGAAGGCCCAGGTCAACCAGGAGTGGTTTTATTTGGCAAAACACTCTGATCGGCTCAAGTAAAAATCTTAGTATGTAACTCGTTACTCGGTGACCTCTAAAAAAGTTTGAATGAGGTCAGCTCCCATTTTGATCATGTTTCTGTCGGTAGTGTTACTGCTAAAATCAACAGAAACGGTATCTACTGTTCTAAGATTCAAAGTAAAGAGGGATGTCAGCGTGACCACAGTGGGTGTTGTCAAGACAGTCGTCCATAAAAAACGATCACCATTGCTGCATTCCGTGGCATAGGCGGTGTTACTCTGCAGTAAGCTCTGACGGTCTAGTTGCGGTTATGATTTAGAGTGGTATTCGCACAGTGAGAAATCATTGTGCTGGCATTGATGTTGAATTCAGTCGCCACGCTTGTTTAGGGCTTCAGCAAGGTTGAGAGCAGAGGTAAAGGCACCTTCGACACGACCCCCTAGGCACCAGTCCCCACATGCGGCAAGCTTTAAGTCATGATCTGCAAATGGCGGGTAAGTGTCACGATTGGAATTATTTGCATATCGCCAACTGTGAACAGTCTTGAAGTCAGCATTACTGACATCGTGTCCTAAAATTTGACTCGTTTGATGACATAAGTGGTTGATTACTTTTTGTCGATCTGTAGTGAAATTTTCTTCGGCATACGCCTCGGATGAATGCACCATCAGTGTGAAAAAATCCCCACGTCCTGGTTTGTTACTGTTCACGGCAATCCAGCTGATGTCCGAATGGGTAATATGCGCGGCATCAAATTCGAGGGGGAGACGTTTAGAAAACCCAAGCATTAAAGAAACGCAACCACGCATCTCAATCGTTTTTATCTCAGCGTGATGCGCGAATTTCTCAGGAAGTAACATCAGTGCCTGAGGCGCAGGTAAAGCAGATATGACTGATTCAAAGTTGTCGTAGCGCAGACCTTGTTCGTCGATTAATTGCCATTTTTCGAGCTGGTTTAATGATGAGATTTTAGTGTTGAGCCTGACATCTAAATCTTGAGCAAGATGTCTTGCGATGCTATTCATGCCCGGTACGCCTACGTAACGAGGCTCATCCATTGTCCAGTCTGTCTCTTATACACATCTCCGAGCCCACGAGACCTCTCTACATCTCGT
>CAJXPC010000021.1 GCA_913057845.1 uncultured Pseudomonadota bacterium | reverse complement strand
ATAAGAGACAGATTCAGTATCAAGATGAGAGTCCAATTGATCAAGAAAATTTCGTGTCGATGTTGCTGGAAATAATGGGTGGACGCGAGCAAGAGATTCTTGTAGAGCCAGGCCGATCTATCGTTGGTAATTCTGGTGTCCTACTCACCACAATTGAATACCTTAAACACGGATCAAATAAGAATTTCATTGTCGTTGACGCTGCAATGAATGATTTGGCTCGACCATCCTTATACAGTGCGTATCATCAGATCGATAACATAGATTTCGAGAATTCAGATCCAGAAAGACTTTACGATATCGTTGGGCCGATCTGTGAAACAGGTGATTTTCTTGGGAAAGACCGTAACCTTTCGGTACGCGAAGGAGATGTGCTGGCCATTCACTCCGTTGGCGCGTACGGAATGACTATGAGCTCGAATTACAATACCCGGCCAAGAGCACCCGAATTGCTCATTGATGAGGACCACGCCTATGTGATTCGGGAACGTGAAACAGTGGAAGAGCTTTTCGCAAATGAACGAACTATTCCAAGTCTAGAATAAACTCAAACATTTATCCTTTAGGTGAATTTTTCGTATCAGATGAATACGTTAGAATAGAGTCTAATTTGAACATTTTTCGATTCGCTTAGGCTCCAATAATGATTGTTTACGATTTAGCTTGCGACCAACAACATAAGTTTGAGGGCTGGTTCTCCTCTCAAGACGATTTTGATAAGCAGGTATCCAACGGACAGCTGTCCTGCCCAACCTGCGGCTCAACAACCATTTCTAAACAGCTCTCTGCCCCTTATCTCAATACGTTGCCCGACCAGAACGCTTCTTCGAAAACCAAACAAAAAGAAATGGCCCTTGCTGGGGTAAACCTACAGCAGCTTCATAATCAGTTCATCGAATACATCGCTAAAAATACTGAAGATGTTGGCCCTCAATTCCCGGATGAGGCAAGAAAGATTTATTATGGAGAATCTGATAACCGATCCATTCGCGGTGAAGCTTCGGTCGAAGTCATGCAAGAATTAAAGGACGAAGGCATTGAAGTGTATGCATTACCACCAGGACCGACTCCTCCAGACAAATTGAACTAGTTGGCTAGCCCTATTATAAAAGGGAGCACCTATCAGACCTCGCTCCCACTTATAATTGCTGTTTTAATAATCTCAACGGCAGCAATACTCGTTCGCGGCGCTCACAACGAAGGGGCTACTTCAAATACCATAGCGTTCCTTCGACTAGCTATAGCATCAATATGTCTGGGTTTGATTTCCTCTAGATCCATCATCAACGGCATCCGATGTTGTGATGCTAAAACGATGTTTAAAAGTGCACTGTCAGGCATTTTTTTAGCTGTCCACTTTATGACGTGGATTGTCTCCCTCGAATATATCTCAGTCGCAAAAAGTACATTTCTTGTGACAACGAGTCCAATTTGGGTCGTGCTACTAAGTTGGATTGTTCTAAAAGAAACAATCAGCAGAAAACAGCTTATTGGGATACTCATTGCAACTGGAAGCGCATTCTTCCTCTTCTCGTTTGCGGAAGAAACGTTAATCAGTCAAGGGCAAAGGTCTATTAAAGGTGAGCTGCTAGCCACTTTAGGCGCGATTTCCGTCGCAGCTTATCTCATCATTGGTCGCATGCTTCGGCAGACTATTGAATTAAAAGTCTACGTTTTTCTGACATATACTTTTGCCACAATAACTTTAGTTTTATATAACCTGTCCAGCATCAAGCAGTTAGCTCCCGATATATCTGGATCAGCTTGGATATATATCTTCTGCTTAGCCCTAGGTCCACAACTCATTGGGCACACAATCCTTAATTGGGGAGTTCGGCGATTCCCTGCAACACTCGTTTCAACAATAGTGCTCGCGGAACCAATAGTGGCATCCGCTCTAGCATGGATCATTCTCAATGAGGCTATAGGACTAAATAGTTTACTGGGGTTTTCAGGCATTATTTTAGGGATTTTCCTAACCACGCGATACTATAAGCGTTAAAAATCCAACCAAGTGCCAATGTGGTTAACGTCTGTCCTTCGAGAGTCTCAGGAACAATCGATATCCCAACAACACAAAGAGCACTGCCGCAAACATTAACGGCTCCCATACATCACGTTTTACCAAAACAAAAAAATGCGCCACGCCTAAAATTGCAATCAGGTAAATGCTCTTATGTAGCTGCCGCCAACGCAGGGCTCCAAGAACCACTTTGGCACGATTAGTTGATGTCAGTGCTAATACGAATAGGCCAACAAAAGCGAAAAAACCAATATAAATAAAAGGGCGCTCAGAGAGATCTAAGGCAATTTCGGTCCAATCAAAAAACTGATCTAAAGCTAACCAAGTTAAAAAATGAATGGACCCGTAAACAAACGTAATGAGTCCAAATGTTCTTCGCAAAGGAAATACAACAGGCAAACTAAAAAGATATCTGATCGGCGTAACGCACAAGGTCAGCAACAGGGAAAAAAGCGTCCACCAACCAGTAAA
Source organism: uncultured Pseudomonadota bacterium (assembly GCA_913057845.1). Taxonomy (GTDB): domain Bacteria; phylum Pseudomonadota; class Gammaproteobacteria; order Burkholderiales; family Eutrophovitaceae; genus Eutrophovita. The sequence continues at coordinate 9,626 of CAJXPC010000021.1, read as the reverse complement.
TTGCGAAATAAATTCAATTGGATTGGCTGTTAATTCACCCCTCATAGCCTTCACACAGAGCGTGATCAGCGGAATCGCGCTAAACAACCAGATGATCCGAGTGTCAATCCTCTCTCTTAAGCGTGATGGTCGTGACACAGGGGCTTCGTCCATAGCAAAACGGTGGCGTCAGTAGTGCTTGTTGAGATCTAGATCACGATACAAATCTGCGACCCATTTGGAATACCCATTAAACATTTCTGTATCTCGCTTAAGAAAATCTCCAATCCGTCGCTCCTTTCGTTGGCTCCATCTTGGATGGGAAACGTGAGGGTTTACATTGGAATAAAACCCATACTCGCTGGGACCGGCAAGATTCCACGAGGTGGCTGGCTTGTGTTCTGTCAATTTAATGGTCACGATTGATTTCGCACTTTTAAAACCATATTTCCACGGCACCACAAGCCTCACTGGAGCTCCATTTTGATTCGGCAACATTTCTCCGTATAAACCTAGCGTCAAAAGCGTGAGCGGATTCATAGCCTCATCCAACCGCAAGCCTTCCTTATATGGCCAATCAAGCACCGCAGTCCTTTGTCCTGGCATCTGTTCCGGGTCGTGCAAAGAAATAAACTCTACATAACGAGCATTTCCAGTAGGCTGAACTGCATCTAATAATTTGGACAGCGGAAAACCAATCCAGGGGATCACCATGGACCAGGCCTCGACACACCGCAATCGATAAATACGTTCCTCAAGCGGCGCGAGGCGTAAGAGTTGATCAATATCGAATCTTTGTGGCCGATGAACTTCACCGATAACTTGTATGGTCCACCCTTCTGTCTTCAATCTATGGGCCTGCTCAAAAGGATCTTCTTTCCCCGTACCAAACTCGTAGAAATTATTATACCTAGTGACATCCGAGTAAGTGGTTAGCTCCTCAGCAGTCGAGAATTCGCTTTTTTTTAATTCAAATTCAATCGGGAAATTTTTTCCATCGCGTGGCTTGGCACTTGTGATAGGGACGGCCATCGCCGCCAATGATGCGAAACCACCCTGTATCCATCGTCGTCTAGACTCAAATAGTTTTTTTGGTGTGATTTCGGAAGAGGGAATATCTGATTTAAAAAAATTTTTCATCAATGAATAATAATTTGAGAAAGGAGAATATCTAGGTCAACAGTCTAGATACGAATTTACACCAAGAATACAGTGGCCATTCCAAGAAATATTAGAAAGCCCATGCTGTCGGTGGTGAATGTTAATAACACAGAGGATCCAATAGCTGGATCTCTCCCCATTTTTTGTAAAAATAATGGAACCAACATACCCACCGCAGCACCTACGACAAGATTAAGTAGCATCGCGCTCAACATCACCAGCCCAAGAGCGATATTTCCATAAAGAAGCCATGCAAAAAATCCTGCAACAGAACCCCACAAAAAGCCATTCACAACCGCAATCGCAAGCTCTTTAAGCAAAAGTCCTTTCGCATTACTTTTGTTAATTTCTTCAAAAGCTAATGCTCGAACAATCAACGTGATCGTCTGATTACCTGAGTTACCAGCTATAGCCGCAACAATAGGCATAAGTGTCGCCAAAGCAACCAACTTCTCTATTGAATTCTCAAATAAGCCAATAACACGAGAGGCAAAGAAAGCCGTCCCTAGATTTACTGCGAGCCATAGCCACCTATTTTTGGCGCTCTTCCAAACCGAAGAGAATAAATCCTCATCCCGCAAACCCACTTTACCCAATGATTCCTGCTCAGCGTCCTCTCGGATGTAATCCACGATGTCGGTGATCGTCATCCGACCCACAATACGATTATAGCCATCAACAACAGGAGCAGAGACCAAGTCGTAACGCTCAAACGCGTGAGCGGCGCTCTCCGCATCTCGATCTGGATTGAAACTCACTACATCTGTGGACATGACGTCACACACTTTCGTTTCAGGCGCCGCAACAATCAAATCACTGACTGATAAAACTCCTTTCAACATTTCACGACGATCTACAACAAAAAGTTTGTCTGTATTAGGTGGTAGCTTTTCCAACCGACGTAAATATCTAAGCACCACATCCAGTGACACATCCTCTCGCACGGTCACCATTTCGAAGTCCATTAATGCGCCTACGGTATCTTCGGGATAAGATAACGCGGCCTTAAGTTGTAACCGTTCGGCTTCTGACAAAGAACGAAATACATCAGCAATAACACCCTCAGGAAAATCTGGAGCAAGATCAGCAATTTCATCAGCATCCAGCTGTTCAGTCGCCGCAACAAGCTCGTGATCATCCATATCTGCTATTAGGGTTTCCCTAACGGCACCTGAGGCTTCAAGTAAGACATCGCCGTCGAACTCGGATCGGACGAGCTTCCATACGACCAAGCGCTCATCCAACGGCAGTTGCTCTAGTATTGCCGCGATATCGGCAGGATGCATCGCATCCAGTTTATCCTGCAGCCCGATGAGATTTGGTTCTTGAATAAATCCGTCAACGACATCTTGACGAGGCATCTCCTGATCGCCTAAGAGATTCTCAACGTGTTGATATTTATCCAGACTAGTCTTGATATCTTCCAAAGATCGTTGGACAGCATCGATACTACTTTGGGTATTTTTTTTGTCGGTCTCACTCATAAAACACCCTCAACGAACTTCAAGAATTAGCAAAAGACAAAGCCTAAAAAAATACTACATAGGTGTTAACGCTACAAACGGCAATGACTGACATTGAACTTTCCCACTTTCTAAGTTGGCTTCAAAAAGCTCTAACTCTCCAGATTGAGTCCAATTAAAACCGTAGTAAGCTAACCCTGTGGGTGATTTCAAGTCCTCAACTTCAATGTAGTCACAGGTAGCGCCATCTCCTACCAAAGAAACCTCATAGTAAAAGGGGTTCTGATCAGGGAATGAAGCCTTACCAGCATCCGTAAACGTCCATTTCTTTTTCTGGTCATCAAGATACTCACCACTCAAAACGATGCTGTTGATAATGGGGCCTAACTCTTTCCCTACGCGCTCGTAGGAGGCCCACTTACCATCCATTACGAGAGGCTCTTGAATCTGAAGATTTCGAAATTGACCATCTGAAGATTTTTTACCTTTAAACCACACGTAGACCACATCCTCTGAAGAGGTCGGTGCATTTCTTTCACCCAAAACCAATCGATAAGTATTTGGCTCTTGCCCAGGCTCCACATCAAATACAATCATCAGTGTTGCCTTAATCATATCTGTCGCAAAGTAAGGGTAGGCACGCCCTTCTTTTTTTATTGCGATCAATACCGGTTTGGATTTTTGTTCTGCTTCATGCGGCTGTTTAGTCTGTCTTAACGCTTCGAGATAGGTTTGTTCAAACCAAATGCCCTGAAGGTCATCAATGAAGACACGCTCATTAGCGCTTACGTTCGACATTGATACCATAAAAACACCTGCCGCCAAAATTCGTATCAGCTTCGACTTCGGATATAGGGAATTAAAAATCACGAGTTACACCTCCAAGTATGGTCTTAAATTTTGGGACGAGTTTTCCAAAATTCACTCAACTGCTCAAAAGCATGCCCAAATTGCAGCACACCAAAATCATCTCTAAAACGGCCAACAATCTGAAGCCCAACGGGCAGTCCCGACGACGAAAAACCTGCGGGCACTGATAGTGCAGGATGGCCCGTGGCACTGATGCGGAAACAAGATTTCATCCAGTCAAGGTAGTTTGAAAGGGTGTTCCCATTAATTTCACTGACGTAAGGAAGATCGACATTAAATGGTAAGACCTGTGTTACAGGGCAAATTATAAACTCATATGTGCCCATAAACCGATCAAGTCTCTCAAACATCGTGGTCCTTAGCCGCTCTGCTCGAGCCACATCAGGGCCCGTAAGTGTCTTTCCCTGCTCAATATTCCACACCAGCGTATCTTTAAACTGATCAGGGTGCGCCGTCAAAAGTTCGCCAAGCGCCGACTCCATATGCCAGGCTCTCAACACGTGAAAGACTTCATCCGCTTCAGCCAAATCTGGGTCGACTTCCTCAATGATGCACCCTGTGTTTTCAAGTTGATGAACCGCCCCTTCAATGACGCTAAGTACCTCATCATCCACAGGCAAACCGCCCAGCGTTTTGCTCCAGGCGACTCTCACGCCACCAAAATCTCTCTCTAAGCCTTGCTGAAAAATATTCGGGTTCTCTGTCATCGATAAAGGACAACGTCGATCTGGCCCAGCGATGGCGGAGAGCATCAGCGAAACATCAGCAACCGTTCTAGCCATGGGCCCTAAAACAGAGAGCGGAAACCAGGCTGATGGATTTGGCCAAATTGGAACGAGACCCGTCGACGGCCTAAGACCAACGACATTACAAAAACTCGCTGGGTTCCTTAGAGACCCTCCCAAATCCGATCCATCCGCTAGGGGCACAAGACCAGACGCAAGCGCGGCCGCGGCACCGCCACTAGAGCCACCGCACGTTTTTTCTAAATCATATGGATTTCGAGTGACGCCAAAAACCTTATTGAAAGTTTGGCTGCCTGCACCAAACTCCGGGGTATTAGTTTTCCCCACGGTGACGGCACCGGATTGCCGCAGCCGCTCAACAATCAACGCATCGTGGTCGGGGATGAAATCCTCAAACAAAGGAGATCCAAAAGTCGTCCGGATTCCTTTAGTTACAGTTAAATCTTTATGTGCAACGGGCAGCCCTTCCAACAACCCCAATGGGGCCTTTCTCATGATCCGCTGATCGATATTGCTGGCCGTAACTCTTGCTTGCTCCTCGTCCAACGTGACAATGGCATTAATTTTTGAATTAACTTTTACAATTTGGTCCATATGACAATCAAGCAACTCTGTCGCGGAAATCTTTCGCTGACGCACCAAGTCGAGCATGGTGTGGGCGGGAAGAAAACAAACATCTGATTTATTCATGCGTTTATCAAAACATCAATTAAAGTTAATGATGGAATCCTGCAGGATTCATAATTTGAGCCGATAAGCCAGTTTGTACATCACTGTCAAATACAGGATTGTTACCTAGAAATTGTATGCCGAGCGCTTCAAATGTGGCCGCATAATTAGGAAATTTTGCAGCTATGATTTCTTTCTCTTTTCGACGCACGAACAGATCATCGCTCAGTAATGAATCAAGGTCACTTAATAATTGATCCCCAGAGATACTACGGATTTCATCATAACAGCAACCATGATATTTCATCAGCACATCCAGCAAAGTAACCTCTCCCTGAGACCGGCTCCTCAACTCCACGTCGATGCGAAAAAAATACGCTGCGCCACCCCAGTACACATGAAGGTACGTCCCCCTCTTGGACAGACGGGCCATGGATTCAGCAACTGTAAATCCTCGCCCGGCTTTCACGCCTAAAGCAAAACCCCGGAACAACCTTGACCAAGACTCTGCTGAGCTTATGACCCCACTTTTAACCATCGCAAGATGCTGAAGATAAGTCGGCAACCCCTCGATGATCCAATAATCACTAGAGTCAATGTGCGGGAACAAAAAATGTGACATCTCATGAGGAAGACTCCAGTCCCACAGGAGCTGCTCTAAGTTTGAGTCTCGCTTAACAAAAAGATGAATCCCCGCGCCTCCGCCACGCGTAACATAAGCCCAGGGAACAACAGAATTACCTCGATCACTAGGGCTAACGATAACCTGCACTTGGGATCTAGGGAAAAAACCAATAAGCTCGGAAACTCCTTGCGCTGATCGCGTCACCCAGTGAATCAAGTCCTCTCGATTGACACGATCAAACTCACCCAGAATGCTGACCTCAAAAACGCTCCCATCAACCTCAATGATGTTGGGTGTTCGGTTTGTCAACGCCACGACACCCTCCCACGCAACAGGAGTATTCGCGCCAACGAAACGTGTCTTCCCTAATCGCCGCCATGGGGTGGAAACAAAAATGTCATCAGGCACCCGGAAATCGATCCCGAATGTCTCGTGGTTGGCATTCGACTTAGGCCTTATTAACCAATCACCGATTGAGGTGAGCATGTTTCGCTCCTCTATTAACCTCGTTTCGGCGCCACCGCGCTGCTCGCCCTGATCCCTTGGTTCGAGTAACACATCGTAGAAAACGCATCGGGCGGCGTTATTTAAGGGGATCGCGACTACGTCAACGTTCAACACAAGTACTTCACCTGTATCAAGCCTCACATTTTTCACAAATGATCCGGAGGCATCATTCGCATATAAGAACGAAGGGATGCTGCCGGTAAAACAAGCCGACACCTCAATTGCTCGGAGATCATTTCCAATAACTACTTGATAATTAAGAAGTGGGCCTTCAGTTTCTGCGAACGCAATTAACGGAAAAAAAAGCACCAAATAAAATATTTTTTTCATTGTTTAAACGCGAGACTGCCGATATCGAATGGATGCGAAACCTAAGTTACCACATTGGTACGTTAGCCTTATCCAAGACATTAAAGAGTAATAAAACACTCTGGGGATTGTCTGCAAGTTAATCTCAATAACCTTTATTGGTTCGGGATAAACATAATTGTATCTCGGAGGGACCGGTGGTCAGCGTCATCCGTCAACATCACATCACCTTCGTTTACAACCAAACCAAGCGATTGGAATGTATCAGCCATATCGGGAAACTCATTAGCATTCACATACCGATTCATCAGCGGTACAAATAAGGGGTAACCATATAACTCATCAAAAATTGAAAGTACCTCGAGCGCGGCCCAAGCTCGCGTTCTATCCATACAACAAAGATTAAATTCTTGAATAACTCGGTCAAGTGACCAGACCCCGTTTGACTGCTTTATCAATTCCACATCTGCGATCAACATCATCGCCGCCCCCCCCCAATAAACCTGCATGAAAGGCTCTCCCTGGTACATCTTTTGAGTCGCCTCGAACAAAGTCAAACCCCTTGCCTCCGCCTCGCGACTTCCTCTCCGAAAACCATACAGAAGATTCGACCAAGCCTTCTGTGGACTGAGCAGTCCTTTGCGCGCTCGGACAACATATTGATAATAACTCGCAAAGCCTTCATAAAGCCAAGCATCATCTGGCGAAATAAAAGGTAGGAACAAATGCGATAACTCATGTGTGACAGTCCAATCATCGTAAAACTCTTGCATGTCTCTCCGCTGATTTATCATTAAATGCAGTGTTGGACTCCCACCCCGCGTCACATAGGCTACCGGGACAGGCTGCCTTGCCCTAGCATTAGGAAATATGAACACTTGAACATTTGAAAACGAAATCTCGCCGAGCGCGGATTGCACGTGCGTCGCTTCTTGAGTGATCCATTCAGCCAATGCCTCAGCATCAGGTGTTGGCGAGCCATCTAAAATAGAGATATCGAACTGCGTTCCATTAACGATCACTTCTTTTTTAAAAAAATGACCAAGGACAATCCAAGACGGCCAATCGAAAGGCGTTGCAGGCACCTCTAACACACCTTCACTTTCCGTGAGGCTCCAAGGAGTCGAAAGAGAATAGTCAACTGGTAAGTTAAACTCCACGAAGACCTGACGGGTGTGTGGAATAATCTCAGGACGCCAAAACCAAAGCCCATTAGATACAGCAGTTGCGTCTATTGATTTGTAGACCTTTGGCCCCGTCATGTCATGTCGCTGCACCCCCCTTGAGATATCCACTTGATAGTGAATACAAGCCCCCTCAGAAAGCCCAGCCGTAGGGATAAAACCAGATAAAGTTATCGGGTCACCCGACTCATCCCAAGCGCCAATTAAGGCGACAGATGCATCTAGAGACTCGGCAACCAACTTTTCTGGCGCCTGACCTTTGAAACAAAGGTCTACGGTCAGTTTTTTCAAATCAAGCTCTGCTGAAACCTGATAGTGGTAGTCAGCTCGAGCATCAACGGTGCACATTAACCCAAGCCAGATCAAACAAAATTTAACACTTTGGGATTTTTTTAATGCAGCAATAAGCACCGAAGCTCCTAAATTATGATTACCGTACGATTAAATATAAATAGCCATAGGAGGAATCGTTAACTGAAAAGTTCCTAACCATACGTGGCATACCTTGCCCAAGACAACATTACTTCAGCTAAGCCTTGATAACAAACCTACGTCTTTATCGAGAATTTTTTTAAATACGGCAGCACATCTGGTGCAAACGCTTCATGCTGACAAAGCGTACGAAAATGATTTGTGATGAGTGGATAACGCTCATCGATAACATGGCCAGCAATAGGCTCCAACCCGAGGTCACGCAGCGTATTCTCGTGGCTGCGCTCCTGCAAAAATAAGGCCAACTCCGAGACCACGCAAATATCAGCAATACTCAGAGAATTACCCACCAAACATGAACGACTTGGTGACAAGGCGCGATCTAGCCCACCCAAATAGGTGTGGAGTGCCGCGTCTGCAGATTCATAAATATCCTTGTTAACGTTTCCGGCAAGCAACGCTAACAAATATATTTGCGCATCACGCGCAAATACTAAACTGGCGTCGAGAAAACTATCTATTCGCGAAGCAGAATACGCATCCTCGCCATAAAGAGGGCAAGCTGCCGCGCCAAGCCTCGCAACTGCTCGCATAATACTGTTGGACTCAAATATACCAATCGAACCATCGGGGCTAAACGCTGCAGGCACAGTCCCAAAAGGATTGGCGACAAGGAACCTGTCGGTTTTATAAATCTGCTTACCGCCAAAACCCATACGTGATTGCCGAGAAAATGCAGCGATACCCGGGCGCTCACCTTCATCAATCGGATGTGCGTCAAAATCCCAGAGCCATTCCGAAAGATCCTGCGGTTCGCTCCCACGAACATCAATCGTTATCCCACACAATCGTGCCGTAATGGTTGCCTTCCAAATTCTAGGATTCGGTAGATAAGAAAAAATACGAAGATCCATTTAGATATTAAACCTTAAATAGCGCCTCGGGATTAAAGTCGCAACTGTTAGATACGCCTAAGAGGAAGCCCCTTTATTGGGATTAATCAGGTACTTTGCCCCAGTGGATCTTTTACTATAACCCTTGATTGCTTCCAATTGCAGCGCTTCAGACAGAGACACCTCATGAGAGTAGCCACTGGCAAATGTGGTCTTTAATTCGCTCACAACGCGCTGGAGCAACCGCTCCTTCTCAATCGGACCAATCTTCGCCAAAAAGTTAAAGAGCAACCACCCTCCCATTCCCCAAGAGAACCCGAAATTACGAACTATTTCAGTTTGAGAAGTATTCAACATGCCGTAGATATAAACCTGCTTGTGAGTCGTCGATCCATACCGGCTATATTCTTTAGGATCTCGATTTAAAGCCGCCTCCATACAGGTTAAAATTTGGCCAGCCAACTTACCGCCACCGATGGGATCAAAAGCGATGGTCGCGTTGGTAGCCGCAATCGCGTCTGTGAGCTCCGCCAAAAAATCTGTAGATTCAGTATTACAAACAAACTTCGCACCTTGCGCTTTTAGTAAATCAACTTGCTCCTGCTTTCGCACGATGTTCACTAAATGAATTTCATCTTTAATGCAGATGCGGTTCAGCATTAATCCCAAGTTTGATGCTGCAGCAGCGTGCACTATTGCCTTATGTCCCTCGCGGTGCGTCGTTTCAACCATGCCCAACACCTGTCTCTTATACACATCTGACGCTGCCGACGAATAGAGAGGTGTAG
>CAJXPC010000020.1 GCA_913057845.1 uncultured Pseudomonadota bacterium | reverse complement strand
GCCAAATTCTTTGAGGGTGTTGAGCGACCATATGACATCATCGACGCTGATTGGTTGTCCATCGTGCCACTTGGCTTCTTTTCGAATTTTAAATTGCGCCCAACTACGATCTTCAGGAACCTCAATGTATTCTGCAATTAAACCATAGGCACTAAATGGTTCGTCTGCACTTGTTGTCATTAAGGTTTCCATCGAGGCGCCAGCACCGGCGTTGCCCTTGGGGATATAGGGGTTGAAGCTGTCGAAGGTTCCTGCAGCGCCTAAGTTAAGTCGACCCCCTTTGGGGGCATTAGGGTTAACGTATTCAAAATGCGGAAAATTCAATGAATATTTCGGACTTCCGTGCATTGCGATGCCGTGAGATTTTGTATTCTCTGCCTGTAGAGGTGGGCACCACAGTAGTACTAAAATCAGTACGGCTCTATACATTTCGATCTACCCTTTGCGGATGCGTTCGATGGTTTTGCTAGTTGAGGTTTGATACTCGAAGGGTATCGAAAGCGTTTTTCCGCCCCAGCTCGCGACCTCGGCACTTCCGACAATCAGTTCGACTGACCAATCACCGCCTTTAACTAAAAATTCAGGTTTAATTGTATTGATGAGTTTTAAGGGCGTATCTTCTTCAAAGCTGGTGACTAGGTCTACACATTCCAGTGCGGCGATGACCGCCATTCGATCTTCAGTCGAATTAATTGGTCTATCGTCTCCTTTGCCGAGTCTCCTCACGGAGTTGTCGGAATTAATAGCCACAATGAGTGAGGCTCCAAGAGCTCTCGCTTGGGCAAGATACGTCACATGGCCTCGGTGCAGAATGTCGAACACGCCATTAGTAAATACGTAGGGGCGTGGCACATCTCTTAATTGAGACTCGAGACTATCTGGAATTGCTAGCTTTGCACGCATGACATTATTGTTGTAAATGGTTCAATTTGTCTCCAGAAATCGGTTTTAGTTCCTAAAGAAGGGCTGCCTAAGGCGACTGGTTAACCAGCGGTCGGCGCAGACCGTTAGTAAACGTTCCATGAGTGACAATCGCTACAGTCTAAAGCTCAGTCAACGTACTCAAATATTTTGACGATTTTGGATGCTCCTTTAACTGACGCCGCGATCTGGGCCGCAGTTTCACCTTCATCTCGCGTCACAAGGCCCATGAGGTAAACAGTTCCCAACTCAACCGTTGTATTGACTCGGACGATTCGCACATCTTTGCTTCGTGTGAGTAAGCTGACGACTTGCGTTTTGATCGCGCCGTCCTTGGCAAATTCCTTGAATGAGCTGAATTCACCAACCGTTGTCTCGTCTTTAAAATCTCGAACAGACTGGGTTTCGAGGACCATGAGTTGTAGGTCGTCTTTGATCGATTCTGAAGCAACTTGACCAGTCAAAAGTACTACATTGTTGTAAGTTGTTACGTGAACTTTTGCCTGGTTAGGGTATTTGTCTTTGATTCTGGATGAGAGTTTGCTGACGATGATTCGGTCATCTACGATTGTCCCAGCAGTTCTTGGATCTTCTGACATCATTGCGGCGCCGATTCCGGCGGATACTACGGCGGGCCCGAGGCAGCCATGAAGGGCCCCAGAAAGAGAAACCACAAGAACCATTGAAATCGTTGATCTATACATTCTATTCGTCTCCTAGGATAATTGAGTCAATTCCATCACATAAACAGTGCAAACACAACAAATGTACTTCCTGAATTCTTGCGGTTTGTTCACTTGGCACGCAAATGTGGACATCATCTGATGACAAGATTGGACTTATTGCACCGCCAGCTTTGCCCGTTAAGGCAACAACTTTGATATTTAGCTCATGGGCGACTTTTATTGCTGTGATTACGTTCTCAGAGTTTCCGCTGGTGGAAATCGCAAGCAGTACATCCCCAGGCTGACCTAATCCCATGACTTGTTTCGAGAAAATTTGATTGTAGTGATAGTCATTGGCAATGGAGGTTAGGGTCGATGTGTCCGTTGTTAAGGCGATTGCTGCAAGTGGCCTGCGTTCCCGCTCGAATCGATTTAATAACTCAGCAGAGAAATGCTGCGCATCTGCTGCTGACCCACCATTTCCACAGGCCATAATTTTATTTTTAGATTGTAGGGCAGAGGCCATTAGGGCGATGGCTTCTGCTAGAGATTCAACCAGAACGGATTTTGATTTTTCTTTCGCCTGAATGCTGCTTGTGAAGTGTGATGTAATTCTTGCTTGGAGGTCCATTTCGGTCTATTTACCCTTTGTGCTTAAGTTGTGAATCATAAGTCTTTCTAGATTTTAACTGACAAAGCATTTTTTATTGCGATAATGCGAGTTCATGCATATGGGTATATTCAAGAATATTTAAACTATGTTTCGTTTTTATTGCTCTATAGTTAATCAATGACTAACGATCAGCCTGATAAAGAGGCTCGACCTGCCACGCTCTATGTAGTAGCCACGCCTATTGGAAATATGGGTGATATCACGCACCGAGCGGTCAAAATTTTAAGTTCTGTCGATATCATCGCCGCTGAGGATACTCGTAATACAAAAGGGTTGTTATCGAAGTTAAACCTGCAAGGACGTTTGATTTCCTACCGTGAGCATAATGAGGTTACTTCTTCGGATGGAATTATCAAGTTGTTGTCTGGAGGTAATTCCGTCGCCATTGTGAGCGATGCGGGGACCCCGGGCATCTGTGATCCTGGAGCAATCGTGGTGGCTAAGGCTCGTGATGCTGGGTATCGCGTAGAACCCATTCCGGGTGCAAGTGCGCTCACAGCTGCGCTGTCTGTCAGTGGGTTAATCCAGCAGGGCTTTTTATTTAAAGGTTTTGTGCCGGCAAAATCTGGAGAGAGAAAACAATTTTTAACAAAGCTCACAAGCTATGATGTTCCAGTCGTCTTGTTTGAGAGCCCTCACCGCATCAAAGCTTGCTTAAGCGAAATGCTGTCGATTTTTGGTGAAGATCTCCGGGTTTTTATTGGTCGGGAGTTGACTAAAGCTAACGAGGAAACGGTTTCGTTATCATTAGGTGACGCCGTAATTTGGGTCTCATCGGGGGTTTACCAGTCAAGGGGGGAGTTCGTCCTTACTTTATTCCTGCCGTTAACCGTTAGTGGCGAAGACAAGGTTTCCACAGAGGTTAAAGAGCTAATGAAAGATCTATTGCAATCATTGCCCCTAAAACAGACTGTCGATATTGTTGCAAAATACAGTCAGATTCCTCGAAAGAGGATTTATCAAATGGCCTTAGACATTAAAAATGGATTAGGCAAATAGAGAGATTAGAGTTTAGTTATGGATGAACTGCTTATTCGTCAGCCCGACGATCTTCATATTCACTTAAGGGACGGGGGTTTGTTGCCTCTGACTGTCGAACATGTGTCAGCTCAGTTTGGCCGAGCAATTGTGATGCCAAATCTTAGGCCGCCGATTGTGTCGACTTCGATGGCTATCGAGTATAGGGATCGGATTTTGTCAGCGGTGCCAGCTGGTCGGTCGTTTAATCCGCTGATGACGCTCTATTTGACTGATCGAACGACGCCTTCTGAAATCTTGAGTGCGAAGGAGTCGGGAATTGTTCATGGTGTTAAGTACTATCCGGCGGGTGCGACTACCAATTCTGATTCCGGGGTGACAGATTTGTCTGGTCGTTTCGACGTTCTTGAGGCAATGATGAAGCATGGTATGCCGTTGTTGCTTCATGGAGAGGTCACCGATAAAGGTGTTGACGTCTTCGATAGGGAGAAAGTATTCCTCGATACCGTTTTGTCTACTGTGGTTGAGAAATTTTCGGAGCTCAAGGTTGTTCTTGAACATATCACCACCGCTGATTCGGTGCAGTTCGTAGACTCTTGTTCCGATAAAGTTGCAGCGACAATTACCGCGCATCATCTATTGCTTAATCGCAGTGACTTGTTTGCCGGTGGAATTCGACCGCATTACTATTGTCTGCCCATTCTTAAGCGGGAAGAGCATCGACTCGCGCTTATTAGCGCAGCCGTGTCCGGCAGCCCTAAGTATTTTTTAGGTACGGACAGTGCGCCTCATGAAAAAAATACGAAAGAGGCTGCTTGTGGATGTGCTGGGGTATACACCGCGCACGCTGCCCTTGAATTATATGCGTCAGCTTTTGACTCGGTAGGCGCAATTGACAAGTTAGAAAACTTTACTTCAACCTTCGGCGCAAACTTTTATGGATTGCCGCTAAATGTTGGGCAAGTTAAGCTGTTACGTAAGAGTCAGGAGGTACCACCGCAATACCTCTACCCAGGTGGCAGCATTGTTCCATTTCGTGCTGGCGAGACGATGGATTGGAGTGTCTCCACCTGATTGGTTGAAACCAAGCCCCTATGAACATGTAGATTTTTCTATTATGATGCCCTCGGAAGTTAGTCGGGCAATCGCTGCATGGTCTTTGATCTGTAGAGGAAAGTCCGGGCTCCAAAGAGCGGGGTGCCGGTTAACAGCCGGACGTTGTGAAGCGATGGACAGTGCAACAGAAAGTGTACCGCCTCGGGCCTTTGGTTTGGGGTAAGGGTGAAAAGGTGAGGTAAGAGCTCACCGCAACCTTGGTAACAAGGTTGGCAGTGTAAACCCCACCCGGAGCAAGACCAAATAGGAGGGCTTTGGCGTGGCTCGCGTCGTCCTCGGGTAGGTTGCTAGAATCAAAGGGTAACTTTTGATCCAGATGAATGATTGCCTCTCGACGTTTCGTCGAAAGACAGAACCCGGCTTACAGACTAACTTCCAAGTTTTTATCAGACCATCCTTGTTGGATGCCTTTCAAGCATGTCTCTCAGGCCCTAAGTATAGGTTTTTATTGCCTTACTTGCTTGACCCACTTTGTCCTTTGCCCTAAAGTGGGCAAATGTAGATAAATGTGGGAAAAATAGGGGTACTTTTACTCTATCGAGTTAAGGTGAGCTTATGTTTCAAGGGGTTGTGGGAATTAACCTAGATGTTAAGGGACGTTTGGCTATTCCGACTAAGCATCGGGATCAATTGACGTCTGGCCAGAAAGATAAGTTGGTGCTCACTTCCCACCCGCACCGCTGTTTGCTTCTGTATCCTGCCGAAGCGTGGAACCCCATTCGGGCTCAAATCATGAATTTTTCAAGTTTTGATCCACAGCTAAGTCTTTGGAAGCGATTGTTAGTGGGTTTTGCCGAGGACATGGAGCTGGATAATGCGGGGAGAGTATTGATCTCGGCATCGCAACGTCAGTTTGCTGGATTGGAAAAGCGCGTGATGCTCGTTGGTCAGGGGAGTCACTTTGAATTATGGAGCGAGTCTTCTTGGGAGAAGCAGATTTCCCAGTTTGACGATGGGCCAATCAACCCACCGCCTGGGATGGAAAATTTTGCGCTCTGAATCAAATGAAAGTCGCGGTGCCAGGCAAGAGTTAGGTAGTGCGCCACATGTTCCGGTGTTGTTGCTGGAGGCGATCGAATCGTTGAACATTAAACCCGAAGGAATTTATGTGGACGGGACCTTTGGCCGGGGCGGCCATGCGAAAGAGATACTTAAAAGATTGAAGGGCAATGGCCTGTTGGTTGC
This sequence comes from uncultured Pseudomonadota bacterium, assembly GCA_913057845.1. Classification (GTDB taxonomy): domain Bacteria; phylum Pseudomonadota; class Gammaproteobacteria; order Burkholderiales; family Eutrophovitaceae; genus Eutrophovita. Next base: position 6,625 of record CAJXPC010000020.1, on the reverse strand, counting down.
AATCGATAAGGATCCGCAAGCCATTATTGAGGGAGAAAGGCTGGAGTCCGACCACTTTAAAATTCTGCAAGGTACATTCGCAGATATCAAAACCATCCTCGCCAAAATCGGGATTAATCAGGTGGACGGAATCTTATTAGATTTAGGGGTTTCGTCACCGCAATTAGACACCCCGCATCGAGGTTTCAGTTTTACTCTCGACGGCCCTCTAGATATGAGGATGGATACTAACTCCGGAATGACGGCAGAAGAGTGGGTCAACACGGCTACTGAGTCTGAAATCATACGCATCCTTAGAGTCTATGGAGAAGAGCGTTTTGCCCCAAGAATTGCAAAATTTATTGTGGCAGCTAGGGCCATTGAGCAAGTAACTACGACGCGCCAATTAGGGCGAGTTGTGGAGCGGGCGATACCTAAAAAATTCCAATCATCAAAAAATCCAGCAACGAAGACCTTTCAGGCCATTCGCATCTACCTCAATCAAGAATTGGAAGATTTAGAGGTTTTTTTAGAGCAAGTGCCCTCTCTTTTGTTGCATGGGGCTCGTGTCGTTATTATCAGTTTCCACTCTTTAGAAGATCGTAAGGTCAAGCGCTTCTTCGCCAAAGAGTCGCAATCCAATGTTCCTGACCGCATGCCGATTAGAGAGGTTGATTTACCTAAAACACTCTTAAAGGTTATCAGTAAGAAGGTGCGCCCATCCATTGAGGAAGTTGATCGCAACCCGCGTTCACGCAGTGCCACGATGAGAGTGGCAGAGAGGTGTGCTCCGTGAAGTTGGGTTTGATCCTTTTTGTGTTGCTGATTACATCTGCTATTTCATTGGTGACGGCGAGGCACGACACACGAAAATTAGTAACTGAGCTTGAGGTTGAGAGAAATAAAGGATTGCAAATTCGACAGGAGCGCGCGATGCTGGTTACAGAAAAAAGCACCCTCTCAACCCCTTCGAGAATTGAGCAACTGGCAATCAAAAAGCTCGGTATGAAGTACCCCAATTCGAGAGACACCATTTTGCTTTCTCCCCCTCCCTCGCGTGCTAATCAATGACGTCTAAATCCCAGTCAGCACTAACTATCCGTCTGCCAGTTTGGAGGGCGCGTCTGCTGGTAACGCTGATGTTTTTAGGATTTATGGCGCTGGCCGCGCGGGCTCTTTATTGCCAAAGTGTTAATAAAGATTTTTTACAAGCTGAGGCAGAGAAACGCTATTCACGAACGACAACGCTGATTGCGACTCGAGGGTTAATTACCGATCGAAATGGAGAGGCATTAGCGATTAGTACCGCGGTCGAGACGGTCTCTGCGAACCCTTCGCACCTAGAGCTTGACAACATTCCTCATGAGAAACTCCTTCAGCTCTCAAAATTGTTGAGTATGGACGTTAAGGTTATCCATCGTAAATTATCGGAAAAAAAACAGTACGTACTCTTAAAAAGACAAATTGCGCCGAACATAGCTGCAAAAGTGATGTCACTAGAGATTCCTGGCGTGCATTTAAAAACAGAATACAAAAGATACTATCCAAACGGTGAGGCGACAGCACATTTAGTGGGATTTACGAGTCGTGATCATGTGGGTCAAGAGGGTTTGGAGTATTCCTATCAAAAGACTCTTGCAGGCAAACCGGGCAGTCGCCGAATCAAAAAAAACAATAAGAACCAGGTGATCGAGGAAGGCCAGACCATCAGTGCGGCTGAAAATGGTAGTGACTTAGAACTTTCAATTGACCGAACGCTGCAGTATGTGGCGTTTTCAGAGGCCAAGAACGCAGTACTCGAGCATGAGGCTAAATCTGCAAGCGTCGTTATTTTGGATGTCGTGACAGGAGAGGTTTTAGCAGTTGCGAATTGGCCTAGTTTTAATCCCAATAATCGCTCAACTTTCAAAAATCAAGCTCTGTTGCGCAATAGTGCCATTGTCGATCAATTCGAACCGGGGTCAACCATGAAGCCGTTTACCATTGCCGCGGCGCTTGAGGGAAAATTTGTAACACCAAATTCGTTAATTGATATTGAGGATGGTCGGTTGAGTATAGGTCGTCGCACGATAACAGATGATCATCCTGAGGAGAGTTTGTTGACTGTGACAGATATTATCCAACGATCTTCGAATGTCGGAACGGCGAAAATTGGACAGATGATGACATCACAGTATTTATGGGAGATCTTGTCACTATCTGGGTTTGGTCAGTCGCCAAAGCTTCGTTTCCCTGGGAGTGCCTCAGGTAGTTTGCGGTCACCAGAAAAGTGGAGAGATATTGATCAAGCAACCATTTCTTATGGGATGGGTGTATCTGGAAGCCTTCTTCAATTGGCCCGTGCTTACTCAATTTTTGCTCGGGATGGGATGTTGATTCCGGTCACCTTCGAGAAGCGTATTCATGTGGCAGAGGGAACGCGAGTCATTTCTGCAAACACCGCGCAAGCGGTGCTTCAAATGCTCGAGACTGTGACTCACGAGAAAGGTACAGGACTAAGTGCTGCGATTCCGGGTTACCGGGTGGCAGGCAAGACTGGTACCGCGAAAGTGGCGTCCGAGGGCTCATATGCACACGGTAAATATCGCTCTTCATTCGTGGGTATTGCTCCAGTGTCTAATCCCCGCCTGATTGTAGCGGTGATGGTCGAGGAGCCGAGTCTTGGATCATATTACGCTAGTGTAGTCGCCGCTCCAGTTTTTCGAAAGGTCATGGAAGAGGCTCTAAAGACTTTAGGGATTAAACCCGATGCCTTTATACGAGAGCAAGAGGCAAAAAGGGATGCATTGCAAGGGCCCGTATGAACCTATCCTCTTTTGAGCGCTTTGTTCAATCTGGGTTATCCGCACCACCCAATCATCAATACGACGAGTTTAGGCAGCAGCTAAGTAGACTTGACATCACACCATTAGGATTATCGAATGACAGTCGATTAACTCAAGTGGGAGATTTTTTCTTCGCTTACCCCGGTTCTAATCAAGACGGACGCATCCATATAGCCGAGGCCATTAGGCAAGGTTGTGCGGCGGTCATTTGGGAGCAGGATGGATGGATTTGGGATTCAACCCATAAAGTGCCTAATTTTTCTTGGACAGATGTCAGAGGGTTGATGGGGCAATTTGCTGCTAATTTTTTTGGCGATCCAACAAATGAACTCAATATTTTTGGTGTGACAGGTACCAATGGAAAAACCTCATGCGCTAATTGGCTGGCCGAGGCATTATTTTTTTTGGGACGCAAGAGCGCATGCATAGGAACGCTTGGTACTAAACTTTTAAATAAAGAGGTTGCATCGATTCCTGGTCAAGGTCGGACAACACCGGATGCTATTTCACTGCAACGTACTTTTTATGAGCTTCGAGCAATGGGCGCATCATGTGTCGCCATTGAGGCCTCGTCTCATGCCTTGTCGCAAAACAGACTTGATGGGACAAAGATTAATATTGCCATTTTCACCAACTTATCTCACGAGCACCTCGACTACCACGGTACTTTAGAAAATTATGCTAAGGCAAAGACGCGGTTATTTATGTTTAGCAGTGTGCTGCATGTCGTTATTAATGTTGATGATGATTTTGGTATGCTTTTAGCAAACACACTCCAACGGCATGATAAGGATGTGATCACATATAGCTGTCTCAGTGCGAATGCGCATATACATGCTACTAATCTAAAAATGAGCCTCCAGGGCTCATCGTTTCATGTAAATACCCCATGGGGCTCTAGAGCCATAGAGTCCTCAATTATTGGTGATTTTAATATCAGTAATCTGCTGGCAGTTTTGGGGGGGCTTGTGTGTTCGGGTGAGAGTTTTGATCGCGCTTGTGAGGCTATCGGTGGGTTGAAGCATCCCGAAGGTCGATTGCAGCGGGTTGGGCAGGAATGTGATCGGTTCGTGTACGTTGACTATGCCCATACACCTGATGCGTTGCGACGCGTGCTTGGTAGCTTGAGGTCATTGATTCGAGCTGATGCACGTGTGATTACTGTTTTTGGTGCAGGGGGCGATAGAGATAAAGATAAGAGGTCGAGAATGGGTGACGCCGTGCTTGAGTTTTCTGACGTTGCCATAGTAACGACGGATAACCCTCGTGATGAAACGCCAGAAGAGATTTGTGACCAAATAATCTGTGGTAGGCAGGATCAATTTGTCGTTGAGTTGGATCGCCGAGCTGCGATTAGTCGCGCAATTAACCTATCAAATGAGGCTGATGTTGTACTTATTGCTGGAAAGGGTCACGAAACATATCAAGAGGTTTTTGGCAATAAGATTCCCCATAATGATTATCTTGTCGCTCAAGAGTGCTTGAACGAATTGTGGCGTGGGCCGAATACGTCGGAGGACTCCTTGCGTGTTTAGCATCAGTGATTACGCTAGGGAAACTGGAACCCATCTCATAGGTGATTCATCAGCTGTCGTATTGAGAGTCTCTACGGACAGCCGTGCTATTAAAAAAGGGGACTTATATATCGCATTGAAAGGCCCTAATTTTGATGGTCATGATTTCGTTCAAGAAGCGTTCGATCGAGGCGCTTCAGTCTGCATGGTGTCGCAAGACACCTTTCTGCATACATTGAATGACTCAACAGCTTGCCTCGTCACTGATGACACCCGTCAAGGTTTATGGACGCTGTCTAGTTGGTGGAGAGGAAAGTTTGGCGCACACATCAAGGTCGTAGGTGTTACTGGCAGTAATGGGAAGACGACGGTCAAGGAAATGATCGCTAATATTCTTCGGGTGCAGGCTAATCCGGATAAAGTTCATGCAACCCAGGGTAATTTCAATAATGAAATCGGTGTGCCCCATACTCTTTTGGGACTGAATAGCGGTCACGCATATGCCGTGGTTGAAATGGGAATGAACCAGTTAGGGGAATTAAAACGTTTGACGAATATGGTTCGTCCTGATGTGGCAGTCATTACTAATGTTGGAACTGCTCATATCGGCGAGCTTGGTTCGCAGGATGCCATTGCTGAGGCTAAGTCAGAGGTCATTGCAGGGCTCTCTGATGGCGGGGTACTCATTGTTGAGGCTGATGGCCAATATGCCAGCTATCTGATGGGGCAATATCAACGTGGTCCCGTCATTACTTTTGGTGAAGGAGCCAACGCTCTTTTACGCGGAAGTTTGCATCAGTCCGCCGGGTCGAGGGTTTTGCAAATCCAATATGACGGACGTGTCATTGATATTGATTGGCATGTTCGAGGAAAGCACAACATCTTAAATGCACTTGCCGCAGCGACTGCTGGGTTTGCTTTGGGCGTTTCTGACTCTTCGATCAAAGCTGGGCTTGAGTCTTTTGATGGGGTTAAGGGTAGGCTCGAGACAATCCGGTTGAATTCAGGCGATATCCTCATCAACGATACTTATAACGCTAACTTTGATTCAGTTTGCCGCGCATTGGAACATTTAACGACAGAGTCCGGGAAAAAAATTGTCGTATTAGGAGATATGGGTGAACTCGGAGAATTTGGCGCTGCTATGCATGACCGAGTTGGTGTATTTGCGAAGAGCCTGGGCGTCGATGTTCTCCTCGCTCTCGGCGAACTCTCAAAAAGAGCCGTTATAAGTTTTGGTGCAGGTGCTGTTCATCATGAATCTCGAGACGCTTTATTGATTCAGTTAAAGTCTGAGTTAGATGGCGGGTCTTGTATTTTGGTTAAAGGTTCTCGATTTATGAAGATGGAATATTTTTGTGACGCATTAGTCCTCAAATAGATTAATCATTAAAGGAAATTAAGTGTTTTTACTTTTAGCGCAGTATCTAGAGCGATACTCTAGCATCTTCAACGTTTTTTCTTACATAACGTTACGGTCAGTTATGGCGGCATTAACAGCGCTACTGATCTCATTCATTGTAGGTCCACGAATGATCAAGAAATTGACGGATTTAAAGATTGGCCAAACGATCAGAAGCGATGGGCCTAAAACTCACGAAGTTAAAACGGGGACGCCGACTATGGGGGGAGCCCTCATATTGACTTCCATAGCTATTACAACGCTCCTCTGGGCCGACTTGACTAATCGATGGGTGTGGGTAGTTTTAGCAGTGACAGTTTCTTTTGGCATCATTGGTTTGATTGATGATTACCGAAAGGTTGTACTGCAAAGTCCCTATGGTCTTTCTGCATTGGAGAAGTTTTCCTATCAGTCTGTGGTGGCTGTGCTTGCTTCTTTGTATTTAGCGAATGCTACAGAGTTTGGTATGCAAACAGCTTTAATATTGCCTTTTCTAAAAGATGTTGCGATACCTCTAGGTCTGTCTGGATTTGTTGTCCTGAGTTTCTTAGTCATTGTAGGCACCAGCAATGCTGTGAATTTGACAGATGGCCTTGACGGCCTTGCGATCATGCCTGCTGTCATGATCGCAAGTGCTCTCGCAATTTTTGCTTACGTGGCGGGTCATGCTGAGTTCTCGCGCTATCTTGGTTTTCCGTATATTCCCGGGGCGGGAGAGTTGGCAATTTTTTGCGCTGCTCTTGCTGGCGCAGGCTTAGCATTTCTTTGGTTCAACGCCTATCCTGCAGAGGTATTCATGGGGGATGTTGGGGCCTTAGCGATTGGCGCTGCTCTTGGGGTAGTGGCAGTGGTTGTCAGACAAGAGATTGTTTTATTCATTATCTGTCTCTTATACACATCTGACG